>JAITSM010000211.1 GCA_031287815.1 Prevotellaceae bacterium | reverse complement strand
TTCGAACGCGACCAGCGCGGCCAGAAGCTCTACTTCGCCCTCCGCTGGGAAAACACGCGCGGCGAAAAAGGGCCTTGGAGCGATATAATGAATGTGGCGATACCGTAACACCCCTCCCCCGCCCTCCCCGAAGGGGAGGGAGCCAACTCCCCCTCCTTCGGAGGGGGTTGGGGGGAGGTAACTAATGAAAAACGCCGGTATGGAAACATGCCGGCGGTTTTTTTTATGTGAATGGAGAATGGGCTGGCGCATCAAGAGACATTTTCCATTTTCCATTCTCCATGAAAAAGGCGCCAGAAACTGCCTGCTGAAAACTGAAAACTGCCTTCTGTCCTCCTGAGCCAGCCGCCTCATACTTTATGATTTTTTTTCTCTATAAATTTGCACAATTCCAAATTTTAGGTTACTTTTGCAGTCCGAAAATTCCTCAGTAGCTCAGTTGGTCAGAGCATCTGACTGTTAATCAGAGGGTCCCAGGTTCAAGTCCTGGCTGAGGAGCAAAAAAAATTACCGCACTCGCGGTAAATTTTTTTTAATGAAATACATTCAGAACTATTCGAAATCCTCGTACAGCAGGTATTTTTTTCGCGATACTTTAAATGTTTTCACTTCCTCCTGCCACGAGGCGCGTATTTCTTCCGCCGTCAACCCTTGCTCTACTTGCCGGCGGATGCGTTCGGTGCCGCAAAGTTTATAGAAGAAATTATTGAAAAATTTATCTTTTTCGGCAAAGCGGTTGTATGCTTCGATAAGCCATTCCAGGCGCAGTTGCGGTTCGTCCATCAGGTAATGGTCGTTGTAGTAATGCAAATTCACGCCGTAGCAAACTTCATCTTTGTAAGGCGGGTTTTGCGCGCCCGGCGTGCTTTGCGGCAGGAAGCTGAACGGGTAATACGGCTTAAACGACGGATGCCCGAATACTTCAAACGGTATGCCGGTGCCGCGCCCCACGCTGATTACCGTGCCTTCGAACAAACAAAGCGACGGATATAAATGAATCGCCTGCAAAGTCGGCAAGTTCGGCGACGGAGGGTTGGCGAAATAATATCCCCACTTGTGCGAATAACCGGTGCAGGTAATCACCGTCAAATCACATTTGATTTTATTCTCCAGCCAGCCTTCTTCATTGATCATTTTGGCTAATTCTCCCAGCGTCATCCCATGCACAATGGGAATGGGGTGCATGCCGACAAATGAACGGTGTTTTTCTTCCAATACAGGGCCGTCCACATAAAAACCGTTGGGGTTGGGGCGATCCAGGATAATGAGTGGGACATTATTTTCGGCGCAGGCTTCCATGACGTAGTGCATGGTGGAAAGGTAGGTGTAGAAGCGCGCGCCTACATCTTGTATATCGAACAGCATGTAGTCGATATCGCGCAATTGTGCCGGCGCGGGTTTGTAATTTTTTCCGTAGAGCGACGCCACTTCAATGCCGGTCTGTTTGTCTACCGAAGTTTCGAAATGTTCGCCCGCGTCGGCAGTACCGCGAAACCCATGCTCGGGCGCAAAAATACGAAGCACTTTTATTTTGTTTTCCAACAATACATCAATGAGGTGCTTTTCGCCTATCATGGCGGTGTGATTGGCTATAACGCCGACGCGTTTTCCCTGCAACAACGACAGGTAAGCATCCAGGCGTTCCGCTCCGGTTTGCAATGGCTGTGCATTCACAGCGGAAACAATAAATAACGTAACAAGTGTCAAAAACGGTTTCATATAAAGTCTGTTTTTTAATTTTAAAAGGTATAGCGCATCGTTAATCCCACGTTTGCCAGGTCAGGGTGGATGGTATCGTACCCTGTAAAATAAAGTTTATGGTCAAAGTCTAACGAAAAGCACAGCGGCACCGTCGCCAATTTATATTCTATGCCTCCGATAACATCCGCGCCGGAAAGAAAGAGCCGGTCAGACGCATCCCCCACTTTTGCGCCGACAGTCGCGCCGCCGCCGAGATACCACGCCAGCCCATCTACCGCTATGATGGGGAAATGATATTCATACAAAAACGTTCCGCGCACGCTCATCTGGCTTGGGTGCGAGATATCCAAATCCAAAATGGCTTCTATTGCGCCGGCGGTATGCAAAAATTGTTTATAGCTTCCTCCGACCATTGTCCCCAGCCGGAGCCCTATGGAGCGTTCATAACTTTGTGCGGCGAGCGTAGAAACCGCCACAACTGATAATAAAAGGAATAATCCTGTCTTCTTTTTCATAATCTAAAAATTAAAAATAACTAATATCCGATGCAGTGATACTGCTTAATAAATTATTCGCTACGCGGCTTGCGCCAAGCCGGAATAAGGAGGGCGCAAGCCATTCGTCGCCCAACGCTTTTTTAACTATTGCGTAGTACGTTAATGCGTCGTCCGGCGATACAATGCCGCCGGCCGGTTTAAACCCGATTTTCTTCCCGGTTTTTTCATAAAATCGGCGGATGCAGCCGGTCATTATCCATGCAGCGGAAGGCGTGGCTGAAGGCTCCATTTTTCCGGTGGATGTTTTGATGAACTCCGCTCCGGATTCCATTGCAATGAAGGAAGCAATGGCTATTTGTGCAGCCGTTAGTGCGCCTGTTTCCAAAATAACTTTCAAATGCGCCTGCCCTATGGCTGCTTTGATTTGCTGGATTTCTGCGGCCACAGTAGCATAATCGCCGGAAAGGAACGCCCCTAAGGAAATGACAATATCAATTTCCGTAGCGCCCTGCTCCACCGCCATGCGGCACTCGTCGCACTTTATTTTTATAAATGTTTGCGACGCCGGAAATCCCGCCCCCACTGCGGCAACCTGAACAGCCGGGATTTTTAAAGTGTCGCGGACTGTTTGCGCCAATGCCGGGTAAATGCAGATAGCCGCTACATTCGGCACATGGGCAAAACGAGCGGGGAAGTCATTTACTTTTTCTGCCAGCTTCCGCACCTTTTCTACGGTATCGGTGGCATTCAACGTTGTCAAATCAATGGCGCCGAAGCAGCGTTTCCAGTTTTCCTGCGTACGGAGCGCCGGCAGTTCCTGCCGTATTTCCGCCACTGACCAGGAGATACGCGCTTCGTCTATCACGTATCCGTATTTTTCTAAATAATCACTCATATAAGCCTGTTATTTTTCGTCAAATTCCTAATCAATTTATTTCCGCATCCCGCAATTTGAAATTTTGTCCCAGATATTTCCGGCGCACTTCGGGATTGGCGGCTAACTCTTCGGCCGTGCCGCTTTCCAGAATAGCGCCGTCGAACAGCATGTAAGCGCGGTCGGTAATAGCGAGCGTTTCATGGACATTGTGGTCGGTAATGATGATGCCGATATTTTTCAGCTTCAATCGCGATACGATTGTTTGGATATCTTCTACGGCAATAGGGTCAACGCCTGCAAAAGGCTCGTCCAGCAGAATAAATTTCGGGTCGATAGCCAGGCAGCGGGCAATTTCGCAACGCCGCCGTTCGCCGCCGGACAACCGGATGCCTAAACTTTTGCGCACTTTCTGCAATCCGAATTCTTCAATCAGCTGCTCCAGCCGTTCATGGCGTTGTTCTTTGCTTTTGATTTTCGTTTCCATTACCGCCAGCAGGTTGTCCTCCACCGAAAGTTTGCGGAATACCGACGCTTCCTGCGCCAGATACCCCAATCCGTTTTGTGCGCGTTTATACATCGGCTCTTTTGTAATGTCGCGGCCGTCTAAGTAAATGCGGCCGCTATTGGCTTTTATCAAGCCCACGAGCATGTAAAACGTAGTGGTTTTCCCAGCGCCGTTCGGGCCGAGCAAACCGACAATCTCGCCTTGCTCTACCTGCACCGACACGCCCTTTACCACCGTCCGCGAGCCGTATTTTTTCACCAAATCTTTACAATGTAATATCATATCAATTCTTAATTCCTGATTTTACATAATCCCTTCCCGCAGGATATCGTGCAGGTGCACCATGCCTACATATTCTTTCTTGCGCACGGCCAGCAACTGTGTGATTTTATTTTCTTCCATCATATTGAAAGCCTTTATTGCCAACGCCGACACGTCAATCACTTTGGGGTTTTTAGACATAATATCGACAGCCGTCAAGGCGTCTAACCGTTTTGTTTTTTCCAGCATCCGCCGCACATCGCCGTCGGTGATAATACCCACAACGGCGCCGGCGTTATCCACTACAGCCGTTGCGCCAAGCCTGTTGGTAGAAATAGTAATTATAGTGTTGTCGATAGTTTCTTCGGGCGATACTTGCGGCTTGCGGCCTTTATCTATTAGATCGCCTACCCGCATATATAATTTTTTGCCCAACGAGCCGCCCGGGTGTACCCGCGCGAAGTCTTGCTCCGTAAAGCCGCGAAGTTGCAGCAAACAAATGGCCAGCGCATCGCCCATGACCAGCTGGGCGGTGGTGCTGGTTGTCGGGGCTAAATTATTGGGGCAGGCTTCTGCGTCCACCGTTGCGCGTAATACATAATCGGCATGCTGCGCCAAATACGAATCCTGGTTGGATACTACGGCGATGAGTTTATTTCCCAGATTACGGATGAGCGGCGCCAGCAGTTTAATTTCCGCTGTATTCCCACTTTTCGACAAACAGATAACAATGTCGTCGGGCTGGATAATTCCCAAATCGCCGTGAATAGCGTCGGCGGCATGCATGAACACCGCCGGCGTGCCGGTGGAATTAAAAGTGGCTACAATTTTATTTGCAATAATGGCGCTTTTTCCGATACCGGACACAATCACGCGCCCCCTGTTTTTATAAATCAACTGCACTACCTTTTCAAAATCTTCGTCGATATAAGACGCCATTTTTTGTATAGCATGCGCTTCCGTTACAATCGTTTTTACAGCCAGTTTTCCTATATCATTCAAATCGCCCATTGCAAATAAATTTTGATACTTTCTAAAATTTATGTAATTTAGTAGCGCAAAGGTAATGAAAAGTAACAAACTTTCCTATCATTTGTGAACAAAAGAAATGGAAGTAACGAGTCAATTTTTATACGGTCAGCTTAAAACCTACTTCGGTTTTGATACTTTTAAAAACCAACAGGAAGCCATTATACGTAATGTGCTTGCGGGGAAAGATACATTTGTACTTATGCCTACGGGCGGCGGGAAGTCTATGTGCTACCAGTTGCCTGCGCTGATGCTGAAAGGGACGGCCATCATTGTTTCGCCGCTGATTGCATTGATGAAAAACCAGGTGGACGCCATTCGCGGATTTATTATCGATAACGACAATATTGCACATTTCCTGAATTCGTCGCTCAACAAACAACAGTTACAGGAAGTGCATCAAGGCTTGCTGAGCGGCGAAACCAAGCTGCTGTACGTAGCCCCCGAGTCTTTAACAAAAGAAGAAAACGTACGGTTATTGCAACAAATAAAAATTTCTTTCTACGCTATTGACGAAGCGCACTGTATCTCGGAATGGGGGCATGATTTCCGCCCGGAATACCGCCGTATACGGCCTGTCGTAAACGAAATAGGCGCTGCCCCGATTATTGCATTAACGGCTACCGCCACGCCGAAAGTGCAGCACGATATCCAAAAAAACCTGGGGATGCTGGATGCAGCCGTATTCAAATCGTCGTTCAACCGCCCGAATTTATACTACGAAATCCGCCCGAAAACCAATACCGACCGCGAGATTATAAAGTTTATAAAAAATAATCCCGGGAAATCGGGCATTGTATATTGCCTGAGCAGAAAAAAAGTAGAAGACTTTGCCGGCCTTCTGCAAGTAAATGGTATCAACGCATTGCCCTACCACGCCGGATTGGATGCGTCCACGCGTTCCCGGAATCAAGACCGCTTTTTAATGGAAGACGCGAACGTGATTGTCGCTACCATTGCTTTCGGCATGGGCATTGACAAACCGGATGTGCGCTTCGTCATTCATTACGATATTCCGAAAAGTTTGGAAGGCTACTATCAGGAAACCGGACGCGCCGGGCGCGACGGCGGCGAAGGGCTTTGTGTCGCATTCTATAGCTATAAGAATGTACAGAAACTGGAAAAATTCATGCAGGGAAAGCCGCTGGTGGAACAGGAAATCGGAAAGCAGCTGTTGCAGGAAACTGTTGCCTATTCCGAAACCGGAAGCTGCCGGAGGAAAGTATTGCTGAATTATTTCGGTGAAGAATACACCGAAACGAATTGCGGCAACTGCGATAATTGTTTAAACCCGAAAACGCTCTTCGAAGCGCAGGAATACCTGCTGACGGTGCTGCGGACAGTGCTGGCGGTACACGAAAAATTCAAATCCGAACATATTGCCAACATCATTACCGGCACCATGACGGCATTCCTGAAATCCTACCACCACCACGAATTAAAAGAATTTGCCAGCGGCGCCGAAAAAGACCTCCGCTTTTGGCATACGATTATACGGCAAGCCCTCATTCATCATCTACTCGAAAAAGAAATTGAAAATTACGGGTTGCTGAAGGTAACGGAAAAAGGACGCGCCTATTTGGTTTCCCCTTATCTTGTCATGCTTCCGGAAGACCACGAATACCACGCCGAAGATACCGACGATGACTTTTTCATCGGGCTGCCGAAATCAAGCGGCAGCTTTAATGAAGAATTATTTTCCATCCTGAAATCAACGCTCCACGACTTGGCGCACCACCTGGATATACCGCCATACGCCATTTTCCAGGACCCCTCGCTGGAAGATATGTGTATCCAGTTTCCGGTGACTATCGACGAACTGAAGAACTGCCACGGCGTGGGCGAAGGAAAAGCGAAAAAATTCGGGCAGGGGTTTGTGGATATTATTAAAAAATATGTAGAGGAAAATAATATTGAACGCCCCAACGAACTCGTGGTAAAATCGCTCATCAACAAGTCCGGGCTAAAGGTGTACATCATTCAGGGCATCGACCGGAAAGTGATGCTGGACGACCTTGCCGCCTCAAAAGGGCTGGAGATGGGACAGCTGCTCGATGAAATGGAAGCGATTGTTAATTCCGGCACGAAAATCTCCATTGATTATTTCATCAGACAGGTGATTGATGACGATAAGGTGGACGCCATTTATGAATATTTCCACCACGAAGCCCAATCGGACTCTATCGACGAAGCGCAGGATATACTGGGTACCGATTTTTCCGAAGAAGAAATACGGCTGGTGCGGTTAAAATTCATGTCGGATGTGACTAATTAAAAGACATTTTTTATTACTTTTGTATATTTATCACTTAAAACCGGAAAATTATGGGAAAACGTTACGACATCGACCAACTCGACCAAATAATATTAAGCGCCCTGATAAAAAATGCACGCAGGCCGTTTTTGGAAATTGCCCGCGAGCATAACATCTCCGGCGCCGCCGTGCACCAGCGCGTAAAGAAAATGGAAGAAGCCGGCATTATTACCGGCGCGCGCTTGCTGGTGAAGCCCCACACGCTGGGGCTGGGCGTATGCGCTTTCGTGGGCGTGCATCTGGATAAGCCGAAACACTATCCCAGCACGGTGGAAGCGATTAAAAATATTCCCGAAGTAGTGGAATGCCATTTTGTAACGGGCGATTACACGTTGCTGTTAAAACTCTTTTGCCGCGACCACGAGCACCTGATGAACGTGCTCTTAAACACCCTCCGGAATTTACCGAGTATCACCAAAACCGAAACATTGATTTCCCTGGACCAGGTTTTTGAACGCCAGGTATGGGTGAAAGACCGGGAAACGAAAGATTCAAAAAGGAAAGATTCAAAGAGGAAGGCTTGAGGTTGCAGGTTTAAAGTTTCAGGGTTAAAGTTTAAGGTTACCCCCTTGTCCGGACGGGCTTGCAGGAACTCCTGCAAGCCCGTTTTCACTTCTGGACAGG
>JAITSM010000209.1 GCA_031287815.1 Prevotellaceae bacterium | reverse complement strand
CCAATAAAGCCATGCCCGTCTGTTTTTTCTCCGCGCAAGGCAAAAAACAATTGTCCGTTCGTTGCCGTTTGCGAATTAAGCCCCAACGACGTAATCTCTATCGACGGAATGCCTTTTATTTCCAGCGGCTGCAAGCCTTTTATTAAATCTATCAATTTCATTTAACAGGTAATTATCATTGTTCATTGCTTTCTACGTTCCCAATTCTAGAAAAATTTGTTGTCCTTTTACGAGCTTTGTTCCGGCTTCCGGCGATTGTCTCAGCACGCGCCCCTTGTCGCCTGAAAACCGTACTTCCAAGTCCATATTTTCCAATAGAAACAACGCATCTTTCAACCCCATATTCACTACCGACGGAATTTCATTGGCAGTTATTTTTTTCGTTACTTCCTGCACATGGCCGTCCTTGCTCAGCACTCCTACCCATTGCACCTCCTCAGGCTGCGGTTGCAAAGGGATATTCAGTTTATCCAATACTTCTTCTACTTCCGTTTTTTTTCCACCTTTCACCAATGGCATAGCTTTCGTTTCCGCTTGTGCTGTTGAATTCCAGTCATTGTCGGCTACGTATAATTTGTCGGCAATTTGTTTGAACGCCGGCGCCGCCCATGTGGCGCCATAAAAATTATCCCTTGTTTTTTCCGAATACAACACCACGATGGCGCTGTATTTGGGCGCTTCGGAAGGGAAAAATCCCACAAACGACGCCTGATGTTTTTTGAAACCGTTTTTTTCGTACACGCCGTCAAACACCAGGCGCGACGTGCCTGTTTTTCCGGAAATATGGTAACGGCTGTCATTGATTTTTTTTGCCGTACCTTTTTCTACGGTACCGCGCAAGGCTTTATGCACTTCGGCCAACACGGCGGGCGAGCAAATCGAACTGCTGATAATTTCTGTCGAAAATTCCTTTTGCGTAACCCCCCGCTTGTCCTGTATGGCTTTCACAAATTTCGGCTTTACCATTTTTCCGTTATTCGCTACCGCATTATACAGGGTCAGCGTGTGCATGGGCGTTAGCAATACTTCATAACCCATTGCCATCATTGGGATAGAAAGCCCCGACCATGTTTTGTCTCCCGGATAACCGATCGTTGGGCTTGCTTCCCCTTTAATTTGCAATCCTATCTGTTTATTCAAATTCATGTTGTACAACCTGTCTACAAATTGCTTTTCTTTACCTTTTGCGTAATGCTGTACAGCGCTTTTTGCAAAGCCGACATTCGACGATTGCTCAAGAACTTCCTGCAAAGAAATGACGCCTGAACCTGCGTGTGCATCATTGAATAATTTATTGTAATATCTCCACTGCCCGTTGCCCACTTCTACCGGCGTGGATAACGACATGTGGCTATCTTCCAGCAAGGCTATCAAGGTAGCCAATTTAAAGGTAGAACCCGGTTCTGTCGCCCAACCGATGGCGTAGTTAAATGATTCGTCATAGCTGCCGTTTGCATGGCGTTTCATATTGGCAATAGCGCGTATTTCGCCTGTAGCCACTTCCATCACAATCGCCGTGCCGGCCTCGAAAACAGGCGTCTCTCTGAGCTGCGCCCGTAGCGCCGTTTCGGCGGCATCCTGAATATCCACGTCCAGCGTAGTAACGACGTTCATTCCGTCGCGCGGCGACATATCCACGTCGCTACTGAGCGGCATCCATTCGCCGCCCGGAAGGCGTTGTACCATGCGTTTTCCGGGAGTTCCGCGCAAGTAGCTGTCGAATGCGTCTTCAATACCAACGCCGACGCCTCCCGCATTCTTCCAGCCAATGGTGCGGTATGCCAAGCGGTCGTACGGATTTTTACGTCGGCTTTTTTGTTCTACAATCAACCCGCCCTTGTTTCGTCCCAACTTGAGTAAGGGGAAATTTTTCACCGCTTGCAATTCCGTATAGCTTACCAATCGCGGATGTAAACGCTTGTAACGCTTTTCTTCTTTACGCGCTTTGGTCAGCTCCATTTTATATTGTTCCGCTGTTTTGTCTTTAAAAAATTTCGCCATTGCTGCCGACAATGCGCCGATATGTTTATTGAACACCGAATCGGGTGCAACGGTACAGTCGATGAACAGTTCATAGTAAGGCAGTGAAATGGCTAATACCCTTCCGTCGTTAGCTAAAATATTGCCGCGCAATGCCGGTAAATCTTCCTGTTTGACGCTTATTTTTTGGGCTTCTATGCGCAAGTCCGTATCAAATTGCAAGTAAATAATTCGCCCCATAATAATTGCGCTAAAGAATACCACCAGCCAATACACACGCCCTATACGGCGGAATATGTGATTATTTTCAGGCATATTATTTTTCAATAAAGATTAACATCTATTTTATTGCTTTATCCGTTTGGGCGGCGCTTTGGGCGCGGCAACCGTTGTAATATTGCGCTCATGCAACATTCGCGTTATTTCGGACTGCTTACTCAGACGCATCAGTTCCGATGCTTTGGTTGCGTATTCCGCTTGCAAATTTTTTACTTCCCGTTCAAGCTGCCGCGTCTGTTTCACCGTTTGCGCCATATTATAATGAAACCCTATATAAAACAATGCCAGGCCTACTAAATAAATTAAATACCAGCCATGCTTGCTCAACGTATCGTTCACCAGAATGTCGCCGGAAAACAAACGGCGTATTACATTATTCTTATTTATTTTCTTTTCCATTGCCCCTAACCTTTACCGTTTCTCCGCTATTCTCAATTTGGCGCTACGCGCCCGCGTATTCGTTTGTATCTCCGTTTCCGTTGGCGTTATTGCTTTTTTAGTGATTACGATAAACGGCGTTTGTTCCTTGCCGTAAAAATCTTTTTCTATTTTTCCTTCCACGTTCCCGGCACGCATAAAATTTTTTACCATGCGGTCTTCTAACGAATGATAGGTAATAATAACCAACCGCGCCTGCGTTTTCAGGAGTTTTAACGATTGTAAAAGCAATTGTTCCAACGCCTGCATTTCGGCATTTACTTCCATGCGCAATGCTTGAAAGATTTTTGCCAAATATTTATGTTCCGCCTGACGGGGCATACGCGGCCTCACAGCTTCCACCAACGCCTTGACGGTTTCTATGGGCTGTTTATTGCGGCATGCGATAATGCAACGCACTACTTTTGCCGCATTCTCCACTTCGCCGTACATTTTTAAAATATAATATAAATTCTCTTCACTGTACGTATTCACCACTTTTGCCGCCGTCAGCGCCGACTGCCGGTTCATGCGCATATCCAGCGCCGCTTCGAAACGAAACGAAAATCCCCGTTCCGGCGTGTCGAACTGATGAGAAGAAACGCCAAGGTCGGCAAGGATTCCGTCAACCTGTTCTACGCCCTCATAACGCAAGAGGTTGCGGAGGTACCGGAAATTATTCCGGATAAGCGTAAAGGATTTGCTGTCGATAGTATTTTTTTCTGCTTCTGCGTCGCGGTCAAAGGCAATAAGCCGCCCTTTGTGTAACCGGTTTAAAATTTCGCACGAATGCCCGCCGCCACCAAACGTAGCATCTACGTACGTACCGCCAGGTTTCACACAAAGCGCATCAACGCTCTCGTGCAATAAAACCGGTGTGTGGTAGACAGACATAACAACTTAATAATTAAAAAAATCATGGGTTTAATGAGGTGTTATTTGTTTTACGGCCTAATTTCTTTTTCATCGCTATATCATAATCTTTATCATCCAGCATGCCCATATTTTCCCAAACTTCTTTTGCCCAGATTTCGATATTGCGGTATTGCCCGGCAAATACGACTTCTTTCTTAACGCCTATTTTACTCAACAGGAAAGGTGGGATAACAATCCGTCCGGTCTTTTCATCGGGAATGACGTCAATACAATGATTCATGTAGCTACGCCAAAGCTTACGATCTTCCGCGTCATAAAAATCAAATTCCTTTTTCTTCTCTTCGGCATGTTGTTCCCAATCTTTTTTAGTGTACATTTCCAAAAAAGGCTCTTCCAAACCTTTTTCAATAACAAACGCTGCCTCCTCTTCCCGGAATTTTGACGGAAGTACCAAACGCCCTTTATCGTCCAATAGAACCGTATATTTACCAAAAAAATTTGCCATGTTATAGCGTTGTGTGTATAATTGTAACTGCAAATTTAAACATTTTATTCCATTTTCATACATTTTATTCCATTTTCATACACAAAAGTTTTTAACCACCTCAGATAAGATATATTAATAATTCCATGTTAATTTATTTATGTGTAATTATTTAATATGTTAATAACCGATAAAAAAATACAAGTTATGAATAACAAAATCAACTCAAAAAATTAAAATAATCATGAAAAGTGATTTCTGAAGGTGAGAATAAGGGGGGGGCATTTAATAGTTGAATCGATCTATGATTGTTCATTATCCACTCTCCATTGTTCATTTATTCTCCTTTTGCTATTGCCCGTTTTTTTGCTTACTTTTGTAAAAAAGTAAAGTAACATTGACGGCAAAAAAAATATACCTGTTAATTATAGCCCTTTGCGGTACGGTTATTTTGGCGGAGGCGCAATATAACAAGCAATATTTTCTCTATCGTGGGCGGCAGTTCATCGTAGATAATAAATTTGCACAAGCCATCAATAATTTCAATACCTTGATAGCTGCCGATACGACGCTGTATGAGGCGTATTTTTTTCGCGGCATCGCCAAATACAATCTCAATGATTTTATAGGCGCGCAAACCGATTTTACCAAAGCGCTTTCCATTAACCCGGTGTTCACTACCGGCTACCACTACCGTGCAGTAACTTATGGGCGGCTGGGAAAATATGACGATGCGCTGGTCGATTTGGAAGTAGCCGCAGAGCTGCGACCCGGCTATTCGGGACTGTATTTTACGCGCGGCAATACTTATTTTCTCACGCAACAGTTTGAAAAAGCCATTGCCGACTTTAACCTTTTCCTGCGCTACGAGCCGAAAGTAAGCGATGCCTATTTAAATCGCGGGACGGCGTACCTTTACCTGCAAGACACGACCAAAGCGCTGGACGATTACAATACGGCGGTGCTGCTGAGTAAATTTGACCCGGAAGTATATATCCGCCGTTCGAACATCTTTGCCCTGAAAGGCGAAAACGACAAAGCCCTTGCCGACCTGAACGAGGCTATCCGGCTGGATTCTACCAATGCTTTTGCCTATTTCAACCGCGCGCTGGTGCGCTACAATGAAAAAGACGTGAACGGCGCACTGGCCGACTTCGACAAGGTGCTGCGACAAGACCCCAACAATGCGCTTACTTACTACAACCGCGCGCTCATCCGCTCGCAAATCGGCGACTACAACAATGCGTTGACCGATTACGAAAAAGTGATAGCCATCAATCCGAACAACGTACTGGGTTATTACAACCGCGCCGCAGTACATATAGAGCTGGAACGTTACCGCGCCGCATTAGACGACTACACGAAAGCAATCGAACTGTATCCCGACTTTGCCAACGCCTACAGTAACCGCGCATACGTGAAAACGCAGCTGGGGCTGGTGGCGGGGGCAAGAAGCGACCACGACATAGCGCAGCAAAAAATTAATGAATACAAATCGAAAATGAGCGACAGCACCTTCTCCGCCTATGCCGACACCAGCAAGCAATTCAACGACCTGCTGGCGCTGGATGCGGAGTTTGCACGCAAAGATTTTAGCGACGATATGCTGCAATACCGCAAGGTGGACGTGCGTTTGAAGCCGTTGTTTAAACTGATGGTGGCGCAACAGCCCGATATACCGTTTGAGCGGCAGTATTTTCATCCGGCGCTGGAGCAGTTCAAGCGCAATAGCCCGTTACAGATGCTGAGCGAAATTCCCGGGCGCGGCGCCATTGATTTGATGAAAGAAGATTCGATAGCTACCGCCTTCCTGGGAAAAAATAAAACGGCGGAAGCCTACTTTAATAAAGGCATCACGCAATTCCAGCTGCGTTATTTCAACAGCGCGATGAATTATTTCAACAAGGCGATTGAGTTAGACCCGAACAATGCGTTCTACTACCTTAACCGGAGCGCGCTGCAAAGCGAGATGATAGATTTTATTGCCTCCGTAGAAAATAATGTGCAGGTGCTTGCGCTGGATAATGTTTCGTCCACGCGGGCGCGGATGCAGCAAGATGTACGGATGTACGACTACCATGAAGCTATCGGCGACCTGAATAAAGCCGCCATGTTAATGCCCGACCTGGCTTATATTTACTATAACCTCGGCAACCTGCGCTGCCTGTCCGACGCGATTCCGGAGGCTATCGGCAACTACACGCAGGCTATCCGACTTTATCCCTTTATGGGCGAAGCGTACTACAATCGCGGGCTGGTGCATATTTACCTGCGCGAAGTGGAAAAAGGCTGCCTGGATATTAGCAAAGCCGGCGAACTGGGCGTGGAAGATGCATACAGTGTAATTAAAAAATATTGCAGTAAAAACTAAATAAAAAAGAAGATGACACATCATTTATTGACAGGAAAAAAAGGACTGATATTTGGCGCATTGAACGACAAGTCGATTGCGTGGAAAGTAGCGGAACGCGCGCATGAAGAAGGCGCATCGTTTGTGCTTACCAATACGCCGGTATCCATGCGGCTGGGAACAATCAACGAATTGGCAAAACGATGCAACACCGTTGTAATCCCCGCCGACGCAACGAATGTAGCGGATTTGGAAAATCTGGTAACAAAAGGGCAGGAACATCTGGGCGGGAAATTTGATTTTATCTTGCACTCTATCGGCATGTCGCCCAATGTGCGCAAGGGGCGTACTTACGACGATTTGGACTATGCTTACTTCCAGCAGACGCTGGATATTTCGGCTATTTCGTTTCACAAGATTTTGCAGGTTTGCCACAAACAGGATGCTATCAACGAATGGGGCTCGGTGGTGGCGCTCTCTTACGTGGCGGCGCAACGCACGCTGTATGGCTATAACGATATGGCCGACGCAAAAGCCGTGCTGGAATCCATTGCCCGCAGTTTCGGGTATATTTACGGACGTGAAAAAAATGTACGTATCAATACCATTTCCCAGTCGCCCACGATGACTACGGCGGGCAGCGGCATTATGGGCTTCGAGAATCTGGTAGACTTTGCCGAACGCATGTCGCCGCTGGGAAATGCCACAGCAGCGGAATGCGCCGATTTTGTGATAACGCTTTTCAGCGACCTGACGCGCAAGGTTACGATGCAAAACTTATTCCATGACGGCGGCTACTCCAGCATGGGCATGAGTTTCCGCGCCATGAAAATTTATAACGAAGGCTTGGAATACCGCGATGTAAAAAATGATTTGCGGAAAATAATCAATAAATAATAGGGTGTGGGGAAAGAGGCCAGCGCATCAACCATTTCACCATTTTCCATTCTCTACTCTCCATTCAATCCGTCGTTCCCATACGAGGAGTAGTGCGAGAAACCAGCGAATAAGCAGCAGCCACCAGCATAGTGCGCCACAGGCAACGAACAGCACCAAATCTTCAAGGTTGCTGTGCGCAATGCCTACATGGTGGTTTAACAAATCGACCTCGCGTGTGCTGATTTTTCCGTTTTCGATTTCTTCTATCATCACGGCGGCGCCGTAAGCAAGCCCAAGTACGTTGGCGACAATCCAAAGGAAGGAAGCCTTTGCCGGCAACCCGAATACTTTCAGTACCGGGCGCAAAATTTTCGACAGCCGGCGAATGACGCCGAATTCCGCCAGCAAACGCTGTAAAAACGAAAGCGCGACAATCAGTACAAACATGCGCAACACCAAGCTGCCGGTGGACAGCAACCAACACCACGCCTGTGCCTGCAAGGATTGCCCGGCAGTCGCCGCCACTGCGGGCGCTGCCGCTCCCATACTGCCGGGCAGTAGCCAATGCGCCAGAAAGCCGCTGGCCAAAGCGCCCAGCGTACGTACCGCCACCATCCGCACCACCGACGAGCCGGTCTTTTTCTGCACGGCCGTTTCTACAAACATATTGTGGGCGCAAAGCGTCATCACGCCCAGTATGGTTAGTTCGCGCACGCCCAGCGACAGCGTTTCCACTACCGCAATAGCGCCATATACGTTTACAAAATAACCGGTGAGAAATGCCAGCGACGCCTCGCCGGGCAAGCCCAGCAAGCGGAATGTCGGCGACAGGCTTTCGGACATCCAGGCGATAATACCAAAATAGTGCAGGATTTCCACGCCCAGCGAAACCGCTACGGTCAGGCGAATCATCCACCAGGCAATGCGGACGGACTTGGTAAACGAGGCGCGAAAAGCTGCGCCAATGCGACGGAAAGTAAGCGGACAGTTCAAGGTTTTCATTAGATATACACCGTTTCGGGAAGCAAAAGTAGGAAAAAAATCGGAATAGTTTTGAAGTAGGAGGGATGAAGTCAGGGCCGACGCATTTAGATTGGGCATTATTGGCAGCATACAGTAAAAAACTACCTTTTAGACGCAACAGCTGAAAAACAGGAATCTAACAGTTAATCTATCCGCATCACCCTGAACAG
>JAITSM010000126.1 GCA_031287815.1 Prevotellaceae bacterium | reverse complement strand
CTACGCCAACCCCTGGCTCTCCACACAAATGATTAACACCATAAACGCCATCAAAGACAGCCTCCTCCTCAAAGTCCGCCCCATCGCCGTCCCCCAGTGCGCCTACGTCCACCTCATCCAAATCCGCAACAACCTCCCCGAAGAAATAGCCGCCATCGCCTACTTTGCCAACGACAACCCCGCCCAAAGCCCCCGCCTCCCCATCTACGCTGCCATCCTCCAAACCCCCGAACCCTTCCACCTCTCCGGACATAAACACTTCACCCCCCACGCCGCCGCCTGGATCTACCGACAAGCCAACAAACTCGCCACCATCCGCTGGCAGGAATCACGCATAAAACTCGAAAAACTAAGAAACCAATTTGAAGATACCCTCTTCACCCAACAACCCCAAATCGACGCCCAAGCCCTCCACCTATTAAAAACACAAGGCAAACAAGCCCTCCAGCAATACCTCACCGACTACCTCCGCGATTT
Source organism: Prevotellaceae bacterium (assembly GCA_031287815.1). Taxonomy (GTDB): domain Bacteria; phylum Bacteroidota; class Bacteroidia; order Bacteroidales; family UBA932; genus JAIRKX01. Next base: position 12,126 of record JAITSM010000126.1, on the reverse strand, counting down.
TTCCAACGAAACCCTGGACGCCTGGACCAAACTCCGCGACGAACTCTGGTACACCCTCATCAGAGGGCTATAAATAGTTTACAGAAATGAAAATTTTTCCTACTAAGGCAGAAATACCTTAAATAAAATGCAATGGCAGTTTTAAAATAGTTTGTATTTTATTCCAATCCCAAAATAAATGCTGTTAAATAATACAGATTCTTCCAATCGTTTTTGCTTAGGGGAAGCTATGTCTTCTGTTGTTTCCTCTTTCATATATTCGATTTCAAACTCTTTATAAACCTGCGCCACATCGTTATGACTTATAAACGTTGCTTTCTTAGGTGTATATTTATAGTGTTCCAGTCCGATCTCTACCGTTACCGAAAAATGACGCGACAAAAGATAATCGTATTCTATGCCTGCCGTATAACCCCAATTTATCTTTGTATCGAAATCGCCGGAAATACCGAAACCAACACGTAATGGATAATATAGATCCATCCGGGCAATTCCTATGAGTACACCGGCTTTCCCGATAAACATTGATTTTTTATGCTCGAAAGCAAAAGTAAATGACGGAGTGATATTCACACTTTGATAATGCCAATCTATTTTATCTCTATCCCCAAATGATTTATTCGTGTTGAAATAATTAGCGCCGATTTCGATACCAAGATTTTTCCCAAAAGTGTATCCTACGGCCAACCCATACTGTATTCCGCTGGATAAGGTGAAGTTTTTATCGAGCGAGGTGACAAAGACGTCCAACGTTCCTCCACTACGAATCGTCAGCGGGATCACTGCAAAAACCGGCTCGTTTTGAGAAGAAACAGACTGGTGATACCTTGCATAGGGTTTAACGTGTAAATGCTGCGCTGCTGCAATATGCACAATCGGCAGCATTAAAAGAAGTAGAAATAGTCTCATAAAAATATTTGTTTTGTTTTTTTATAATGCAACATTGCTTTTTTTACAATCTTTCCACAAACCTTTTTACTTTATCCAGCGCTTTCTTTAATAACTCCAAATCCACACAATAAGAAATACGTATATAATTGCTATACTCCTCCCCGAAGCAGCTTCCCGGAATAATCGCCACGCCCGCTTCCGCTACCAGCCGGCGGCAGAAACTGTCGCTGTCCATCCCGAATTTACCGATAGACGCAAAAAGATAAAACGCCCCCTCCGGCTTATCGCAGCCAAACCCGAGTTCCCTGATAAACCCATAGGCATAGTCACGGCATTCCCTGTAATTCCGCACCATCGCCGCCACTTCCGCCTCCGTTTGCCGCTCATTAACCGCCTGCAACGCATACTGCGTTACCGAACAAGCCGAAGTTACATAATACTGGTGCACCTTCGTCAACTCCCGCACCAGCCCGCCGCAAGCCAGCAGGTAACCGATACGCCATCCCGTCATACTGTGCGATTTCGAAAAAGAATTAACGATAACCAGCTGCTCCCGCAATTGCTCATAACGACCGAACGAACAATAATCATCCGTATAAATAATCCGGTTATAAACTTCGTCGGCAATAACATATAGTTCCTTCCCCGCCAGAAAATCCGCTAAGGCATCACGGTTTTCCCGCCGCATCACCGCCCCCGTCGGATTATTCGGATCCGTAATAATCACACACTTCGTACGCGGCGTAAGATACCCGGCCAGCGTCTCCGGCCGCAATTCAAATCCGTCAGCCGTCGTATCCACCGGCTTCACCGTCGCCCCATACAGCCTCACAAGCGGCTCATATCCCGGATACACCGGCGCCGGAACCAACACCTCGTCCCCCTCGTTAAGCAACGCGCGAAGCGTTACCGCCAACGCCTCCGAAGACCCCACCGTCAAAACAATTTCATCTTTACCATACTGTAAATTAAGCTGCTCTTGGCAATACCTCCACACCGCTTCAATTGCCTCCGGCGCGCCCATATTGGGGGTATAATAAGTAATATTACGGTTAATCGCCTCCATCGCCTTTGCTTTCACCGGCGAAGGCGTCGGAAACAAAGGCTGTCCCAAAGTAAGTTTGATAACCTCATGAAACCGGTTACAATAAGCGTCAATACAATAAGCGTCAAATTGCCGGATTTTCGAAGTAGCGATTTCCGATAAATGCCCATTTAAAATCATAGCCATCCTCCTTTTAAATGCTGAATCTTTCTATAATTCTCCATTCTCAATTCCCGAAGGGCTTCTACCAGCTGTGTTTTTGAGGCGGTTTTTTGGTCTTTCCGCTTTATAAAACGCGCCGGGATACCCGCCACCACCGTATCGGGCAAAACATCATCCGTTACCACCGCCCCGGCAGCCACTACCGCCCCTTTGCCTATCCGTACGCCCTCCAGGACTACGGCATTTGCGCCGATCACCACCCCGTCTTCCACGATCACCGGCCTGCTGCTTGGCGGCTCGATAACGCCGGCAAGCACCGCCCCTGCGCCGATATGGCAATTTTCCCCCACTTCCGCCCGGCCGCCCACGACAACATTCATATCAATCATCGTATTTTTCCCGATCACCGCGCCGATATTGATCACCGCCCCCATCATAATCACCGCATTATCGCCTATCTCCACATGGTTGCGGATAATAGCCCCCGGCTCGATACGCGCATTATACCCTGTCAAATCCGCCAGCGGAACGGCCGAATACCGCGCCCCTACCTCGATATGATAAAATTGAATACGCTCTTTATTTTCATCCAGAAAGGCTTTCAGCACAGGATAGTTACCAATTGCAATTGCAGTGCCTGTTTCGGAAAAAACCTTTAAATCCGCTGTATCCACAGGGCTTACGCTCCCTTGTATATAGGCTTTTGCCGGCGTCTTCTTCGGGGCATTCTTAATAAAATCAATAATTTGTTCTGCCGTATCCATAAAATGTATTGAATATAAAGTTCAGTTTTTAGTTGATGGAAAATGCAGCACATCATCCATTCCGTACAATCCTGCCGGTTGCGTAACTGCAAACCGCGCCGCCCGGAGAGCGCCGTCGGCAAAGATGCGTTTCGATAAAGCCGTATGTTTGATTTCGATGATTTCATCGGCGCCGGCAAAAATCACGGAGTGCTCGCCCACAATCGTTCCGCCGCGCACTGCATGTACGCCGATTTCGTTTTTAGCGCGTTTTTGCAGCCCGCTGCGGCCGTTCACTATGGTTTTTCCCGCTGTTCCGCAAAGCGCGGAAAGGAGCATTTTGGCGGTGCCGCTGGGCGCGTCTTCTTTCAGGTTATGGTGCTTTTCAATCAGTTCTATGTCGAAGCGGTCACCCAATGCGCGGCTGATACGCGCTACCGCATCTTTTAATACACAAATCCCCACCGACATATTTTGCGAAAACACGACAGGAATAACCGTTGCCGCCGCCTGTATCTGTTTTTGCTGCGCTTCGCTGAAACCCGTAACGGCAATGACTGCCGGCATACGGTGTTCCTGTGCATACTGCAGCACCCGGTCGATATTACTGTGGTGTGAAAAATCAATCAGGCAGTCGAACGCCGCCTTTGTCGCCGAAAGTTCCGCATAGACGTCGTCGCCGGGCAATTTGCCGGCAATCGCCGCCACTTCTACCCCACTCTCCTGCGCCGCCTGTTCCAGCACGCGCCCCATCTTCCCATATCCGATGAGGGCGATTTTCCGGAGTTCGGAGGCCGGTGTGATATTTTGTGTGTTTTTGGTTGTCATCAATAGGCTTCGAATACATTATAAATATTAACCATTGCATTGATATTCGCCTGCGGATAATTTCCCGAGATCATCATTTGGATACGGTTTCTCATGCGGATAGATATTTCGGAAAATTCTTCCTTTTTTGCGCCACGCGCTAACATCATTGTTAATATTTCGCCCCATTGAGTAGATAAAAATTTAATTTCTTCCGGCGTAAATTCGCGCCGGCGTTCCTGATGAACGATATCAACAATATCTGCAGTACGGTAATTGCCTAGAAATAGCGATTTTTCACGCGTATATAAATGAATACTATCAACGATATTTTGTTTTTGTAAAGCTTGTAAGGTTTCCGGCATTCCGGTATAGGATGCATTCAAGGCATGGTCGTGAACAAAACGACCATAACCGAGCGTTGCTTTCATCTCTTCGTATCTTTGAAAACATCCGGCTAAACTTTTATCGTAATGGACAACAAACGCTTTCACTAGTACATTATAGCCTGCGGTATGATGTAATTGTTTAACGGTCTCGACAACAACGTTGGGATTTCTTAGCGTTGTTTCAATAAGCATGTTGCATCTGCTTTCAGCAAGATCCCTTATCAATCGTTCTGTCCATCTGGCGCTATCTTTTGCCGTGTAAGCAGCCATCAATTTATCATTGTCTTGGATAAAATTGAAAAACAACGGGTGATATTCCCGGAACGCGTCACCTTCGACTTTCGCAATACCCGCACCGTTTTTTCGATATTCTTCAAGGAATTGTTTGCTTAATGTCGATTTTCCGCTAGCATTTTGTCCACCCAGAATAATAGCTACAGGATTAGCTTGAGGAATGGCGTCGTGAGAAAATTTTTCGTAAATTTTTGCGAATTTATAAGCGCGTAAACTCTCTATTTCGCTTAACGCACCTACAGCTACGCATCGCTCATACAGCAACTCTGACATGATTACTTTCTACAATATAATTCAAATTGAGTGCCGGCGTATCACCAGCGATTAGCGGCTGTATCTCATCAAATGCGTATTGGATGATGTCGGTACTCTCAATGTCTAACCGGCTTCTCATATAACCATACTTGTGCAAAAGCGACAACACAGCTGCTTTGTCGTCTTCATTTGTAGCCATATTGTAGTATAAAAAACTACAAATGCCGATAGCTTTTCCCAATATGCCAACTGCGCCGTTATACCGTGCAAATTCTTCGTCCGTATATTTTTTAAGTTCCATAATTTTTTTTACAAAGATACAAAATTTGTTTATAACTTACCACCGCTTTTTTCAACTAATTTTACCGCCTTTCCTCCGGAAATAAGCTATTAGTGGCTTTTTACAAGCCCCACCCCCTTCAACTCCTCCATCAACACTTCCCTGTTCTTTTCGCTCATCGGGTACAGCGGCAGGCGGTAGCCGCCCACGTTCCAGCCCAACAGGTTCATGGCTTCTTTCACCGGAATGGGATTGACTTCAATAAACAAACTTTCGATAAGGTTGGCATACAAGACCTGCAAGCGCGTGGCTTCACGGGTATTCCCTTTGGCATATTCGGCACACATGGCCGCCATGGCCTTCGGAAATACATTGGCCGCAACCGAGATAACCCCCGCCCCGCCCAGCGAAAGAACAGGCAATACCTGGGAATCATTCCCCGAAAGAATGGCCAGCTCCGGAATATCTTTAGCAATTTTCAACACATAGTCCATGTTGCCGCTGGCTTCTTTAATCGCCACAATGTTTTTGAAATGCGCCAGGCGTTTCAATACATTAAAGGGAATATTCATCCCGGTGCGTCCCGGCACATTGTAGAGGATGACGGGAATATGCACCTTCTCCGCCACTGTGGCAAAATGACGGTACAAGCCTTCCTCATTGGTTTTATTATAATAAGGCGTAATCAACAGCAGGCCGTCGGCGCCCCGTTTTTCGGCTTCCAACGACAGGTAGAGGCTGTGCGGCGTTTCGTTGGAGCCCGCGCCCGCTATTACCGGAAGGCGCTTATTCACTGTTTTTACTACGTGCGCTATCACGGCCAATTGCTCATCATCCTTCAGGGTGGATACTTCACCGGTAGTGCCGCAGGCGACAATACCGTCGGTGCCCTCAGCAATATGCCACTCAACCAGTTCGGTCAGTTTATCGAAATTAACACTTAAATCGGGATTAAAAGGCGTTACAATCGCCACATAAGAACCACTAAAAATTTTTTCCATGCGTTATAAAATTATAAAATAAATACTAATAGTAATGGGGATAATTTGTTTTTAGTGGGGATATTTTCAGGTATACAGGCTATTTACAATTCCAGCTGTTTACAATTCCAGCTGTTCTACTATCTGCACCGCATTGGATGCAGCGCCCTTGCGGATATTGTCGGCCACGCACCAGATATGTAAACTGTTCGGTTGCGACAAATCCCGGCGGATGCGCCCTACAAATACTTCGTTGCGCCCGGTAGCCTGCTCGGCAACAGGATAAACCTTTTCCGCCACCCGGTCGTACAGCACCAGCCCGGGAAATTCGCTCATTTGCCGCTTTACCGTGGCAAGGTCAAACGGCCGGTCGGTTTCCGCCATAATCGCCACGCTGTGCCCGTTGAGGATAGGCACGCGCACGCAGGTGGCCGTAACGGGCAACGACGGCAGGTGCAGGATTTTCCGCGTTTCATTTATCATCTTGATTTCTTCCTTGGTATAATCGTCGTCGGCAAACACGTCAATGTGCGGGATACAGCTTTTGGAGATATTGTACGGGAAATGCGCCGGCGCTTCGCCGCGCAACGTGCCTTCCAAATCGCGGATGCCTTTGGAACCCGCGCCGCTCACGGCCTGATAGGTAGCATAAAGCACCCGTTTCAATCCATAATGATTCGCCAGCACTTTGAGCGGCAACATGGCCTGAATGGTCGAACAGTTGGGATTGGCAATAATGCCTTTAGGCGTCGTACGGGCGTCCTCGAGGTTTACTTCCGGCACTACCAGCGGCACCCCGGCATCCATGCGCCAGGCGCTGCTGTTATCTACCACAATAGCGCCGGCTGCCGCCGCCAGCGGAGCATATTTCTTAGAAGTTTCCCCGCCTGCCGAAAACAGCGCATACCCAATCGCCCGCCCCTGGAAGGAGGTTTCGCACAGGGTTTCGACCCGGTAATCTTTTCCCCGGAAAGCAATTACTTTGCCTTCGGAACGCGCCGAAGCATATAAATAAAGGTTCTCTACCTGCAACGGCGATTCTTCCAATACCGTCAAGAATGTTTGTCCCACCACGCCCGTAGCGCCGACAATTGCGATGTTTAATTTTTTCATCTGTTTATATTGAATAATTGAGTTTCGTATTTCAGCACGCGAAGGTACAAAAAATAATTAGGAATTAGGAATTATGGCGCCGGCAACTTTCCACTTTCCACTTTCCACCTTCGTCCGCCTCCGCCGGGACGTAGAAGCGCTCGAGGGATTGTCCCGACGCGTGCAGTAGGTTGTCCCCCCCCTCCGGGAAACCAAAGTTCCCCTGAAGAATGTACCCCGGCGTTCTCCTAACTTATCCCCTCCTTTCAGGTTTTAGTGTATAGTTCGTTTGCAGTGTCCCCTGCAAAGCTTGCAGTGTCCCCTGCAAAGCTTGCAGTGCCCCCTGCGAAGTTTGCAGTGTCCCCTGCGAAGTTTGCAGTGTCCCCTGCAAAGATTGCAGTGTCCCCTGCAAAGTTTGCAGTGCCCCCTGCGAAGTCTGCAGTGTCCCCTGCGAAGTTTGCAGTGCCCCCTGCAAAGCTTACAGTGCCCCCTGCAAAGTTTGCAGTGTCCCCTGCAAAGCTTACAGTGCCCCCTGCAATGGTTGCAGTGTCCCCTGGAAATCACCGGAAAAGGTATACAATAATTCCGGGATAAAGAAATTGGGAGGAACTTTCCCCCACGTGGGAGGCGGGGAAAAGAAATTGGGAGGAACTTTCCCCCACGTGGGAGGGGGGATAAAGAAATTGGGAGGAATTTTCCCCCACGTGGGAGGCGGGGAAAAGAAATTGGGAGGAACTTTCCCCCACGTGGGAGGGGGGATGAAGTAGGATGTATGAAGTAGGATGTATGAAGTAGGATGTATAGGTGCTGGCGCAAGCCAACTCTTAGTTCTCAACTCTTAGTTCTTAACTCAAAAAGGCGCCAGCCAATTCTCCATTTTCAAAATCCCAGTATTTTCAACATAGATTTGTATGTTTGTTCTTTGCTGAAGAGTTTGGTGATGTATTCGCCGTCTTCGTCGCGGGTAATGATAATGTGTTTCGGGCCCGGTTGCAGGCAGTGTTGCAGCCCGCCGGTGCCGCCGATAGAATCCTGGTAGGCGCCGGTGTGGAAGAAGCCGATGTATTGCGGCGTTTCGTCGTGGGGAAATATTTTGGGCAAGAAAATAGCGTTGGCGTGCGATTCGGCGTTGTAATAATCCTGGCTGTCGCAGGTCAATCCGCCGAGGAACACGCGGTGGTATTCGCGCCCCCAGTTGTTTACGGGCAAGAGGATAAACCGTTGCTTGATCGCCCAGGTGTCGGGCAAGGTGGTCATAAAGGAACTGTCGATCATGTACCACCGTTCGCGGTCGTTTTGCTGTTTTTGCCCCAATATTTGATAAATAATGGCGCCGCTTTCGCCTACGGTAAAACTTCCGAACTCGCTAAAAATATTCGGCTCCGGCACTCCGTTTTGATTACATATGCTCTTTATTTGCGCAATAATTTCTTCCGCCATATACTCATAGTCGTAATCAAAGGCCATTGAATTTTTAATCGGAAAGCCGCCTCCGATGTTCAGGGAATCCAGTTCGGGGCATATTTTTTTGAGGCTGCAATATACGCTGACGCACTTGGACAGTTCGTTCCAATAGTACGAATTATCGCGTATCCCGGTGTTGATAAAGAAGTGCAGCATCTTCAACGAGAATTGCTGGTCTTTGGCAATCCGGTCTTTGTAAAACATCAAAATATCGCTGTACCGGATACCCAGCCGGGAAGTATAGAAGTCGAACTTGGGCTCTTCCTCCGCGGCAATGCGGATACCCAGTTTGCAGGGTTGGGTAACGTGCTTGTGCAGCAAGTCCAGTTCTGCCATGTTGTCCAGCACCGGGATGGTATTTTCCCAGCCGTTGTTTATCAGCCCAGCGATATTTTCTATATACAGGTCTTTTTTAAATCCGTTGCACACCACGTAGCGGTCTTTCGCCACCAGCCCCTGCTCGTGGAGCGCCTCGATCAGGTTAATATCGAATGCCGACGACGTTTCAAGGTGAATGTCGTTCTTCAGGGCTTCTTCAAGTATGAAAGCAAAGTGGGAACTCTTGGTACAGTAGCAATACGAATAATCGCCCCGGTAATCGACCTTTGCCATAGCGACATTAAACATCCGCTTGGCGCGTTGGATTTGCTGGCTTATTTTCGGCAGGTAACTTATCCGGAGCGGTGTTCCGTATTGCTCGATAAGTTCCATTAACGGCACATTATTAAAGTATAATTCGTGGTTTGCGGTCTTAAATTCCTCTTGCGGGAATTCAAAACTTTGTTCAATTAAGTCAATATATTTGTTCTTCATGATGAAATGCGGGTTAGTTACTTTATAAAAAAAATGACCATGTAATTACATCGGATTTGAAAACGGATGCAAAAGTACGAAAAAAAATTGAAGTAGAAATAACCTCATGGAGCTGATGCAACAAGAAAAGGATGCCGCAGGGCATCCTTTTCAGAGTGGCTATAATATAACAAATTTATTCTCCGCGCATTTTTTCTTTGGTTTTTTTCAATTGGATTTTCAACACATCTACGCACTGGCGCACGGCTTCTTCAAAAGTCCGGCATTGTTTTTCGGAGCGTAAATCATAACCGGGAATTTCCAGCCGGACGGCTACTTTTTTATTCTCATGGTCCGGTGTGAGGTTCATCGTCACCTCGGCGGCTATAATGCCGTCGAAAAAACGGTCTAACTTCGCTACTTTTTTGACAGTAAATTCTATCAATTTGTGGTCGGCGTCAAATTTTACCGATTGTACACGTACTTCCATAATTTTTCCTCCTTTAAAAAATGTTTATATTGTGCGATTGATTGAAATATTGTTTTCATTTTCTCGCGGTTATTTTTACTTCTTCTGCCCGCCGCTCTTCGCTCGCGGGTGCGCATTTATGTATACTTTTTTCAGTTTGGCAAACGAGTTATGCGTGTACACCTGCGTAGCGGCAAGGTTCGCATGCCCCAGCGTTTCCTTTATGCTCATAATGTCGGCGCCGTTGTTTAATAAGTGCGTAGCCAGTGAATGACGCAGCACATGCGGGCTTTTCTTCCCTGTAAATCCCTGCTGATTGGCCAGCCGGCCGCGCACCAGCCGGTTGACGAGGTTCGGATACAACGGTTTCCCTTTCTTGGTTACAAACAGGCAATCGTTGGCAGCGAGGTTGGGAAAAGCCGTTTGCCGCAATGTTAAATAATCCTGCAGCTGTTTTGTTATTTTTTCGGTGAGCGGCGTTTCGCGCTGTTTGTCGCCTTTGCCTGTTACGCGCAACACGGCGTCCCTGCCGGTAATATAAATGTCCACCGGGCACAGGGCTATCAATTCGGCGCGGCGGATGCCGGTAGTATAAAGCAAATCAATAATCATCCGGTCTCGCAAATTGATATAATCGTCGCCGTCTACAGGGCTGTCCAAAAAATTGTTTAATGCCGCCGCCTCAAAAAAATCGGGTAACCGCTTGCTGGTTTTTGGGCGCTGGATTTTTAGCATCGGATTTTTTTTAAGGACATCTTCCCGTAGCAAAAATCTGAAAAACCGGTTCAAGGCCGAAAGTTGCAGATTGACGGTGCGGGTAGTCAATTTGTTTTTGAGCAGGTCAGCCATCCACGACCGCACTTCCTGCGCCGTCAGCATAGCCAATTCCTGCTTCTCTTCGCCATGAACGGCCGCATGATCTAAAAAGTGCTGGATAGCGACGGCATAAATATGGATGGTTCGCTCGGAGTAGCGCTTTTCGGATCGCAGGTAATTTATGAAGCGGTTAAACATTTGCTCTTTGATTTTCCACCGCTAAAATATAAAAAAAAAACAGAAGATGCAAATTAGTTGTGAGTCTTAAAAAAAACAAGCAGTGGATAAACCCTGCCTGTTCTTTTATAATTATGGTTTATGTTGTCCTAACCACTAATCACTAATCACTATTCTTCTAACAACTGCATGTGTTGACGATAAATAGCCCGTTTAATTTCGTCGCGGCGTTTTACGGATTTTTTTTCAAAAGTTTTGCGCGTGCGCAATTCACGGACGGTACCTGTTTTTTCGAACTTGCGTTTAAATTTTTTCAGCGCCCGTTCGATGTTTTCGCCTTCTTTTATTTGTACAATAATCATGGAGCCACATACACCTCCTTTTTATTTCGGACGGCAAAGGTATAAAAAAAAGTTGGAAGTTGAAAGTTGAAAGATTTCAAGGGGTGCAAACCGGTAGATTCAAGTAATAAATGCAACAACCTATCAACGAATACAACGAATATAATTCCAGTCATCGTTACCAGGCTCATAAGTAGCCCATTGCTCACACCTCCATCCTAGTACTAAACAATCCCCTATATCTTCTAATGCAAAGTACGTGTTTAATCCTTCCATTTTGTAGTCAGATACATTAGCTTGCAAATCGTCTCTAAATCCGGTCCCTAACGCTGTAAAACCATATTTATCATTTCCCGGTCCATCGCCACAACCCGCAGTTCCCGTCCAACTGGTGGTAGCTTTCATATCATTCACTGTACTGTTATTCGGAAAATATTGTTGTATTTCATTCCATACAGGCACATGCCATCCATTTGGGCACATATCGGCAGGAACAGCACTTGTTATATGCCACATTCGGCCATACATATCGCAATAGGAAGAGGAATTTTTCCCACATATAGTACCGGTATAATTATAATTTAAATTAAAATCCAATCTTTTTTCTTATCATTGCGGTTGAGATAAAGAATGCACTAATTCATTTAAAGAAGACAATATTTCGGTTAAAGAAGACAATAATTTATGCGAATCAGTAGTTGGATATTTAAAGAATATTTGAAGCGAGCGGAGTTGAAATAAACAAGAGGGGGCGACGGTGGTGGCATATTGGCTCCGGGAGCGACTACCGGCGATTATAACGACCTTTTTTCCCATCAAAATTCTTACTGTGTAATGGGAAAAAAATCTGTGAGAATCTGTGGGGAAATAATTCCTAATTTGTGCGCCTCACACCTTCCCGCGTGTGCATCACTAACAAACCCACTATTCCTATTAATGTGCATGTACGTCTGAATATGGAGACAATTCCCATGATACTTTTTTAGATATTTCCACTATCTTTGTACCTGTAATTTCTCAATCTTAAACCTATGGCAAAGACGAAACATGCAAGAAAGAAAAAATATGTCAACCCTGTAGAGCAGCAACGGCAGCAGCAAGCGCAGTACAAACGCCTCTTTTTCGAAAA
>JAITSM010000123.1 GCA_031287815.1 Prevotellaceae bacterium | reverse complement strand
GTGAGTACTTTTTCTCCCACAGATTTACACAGATTTTTTTTAGATTACACAGATTAAATCTGTGTAATCTGTTATAATCTGAGAAAATCTGTGGGTGAAATAATTCATAATTCATAATTTATTTCTTATCTTTGCCCCCACATAGCTAATTACTTTTGCCTTATTCCTAACTAAACCCTTGGGCTTGCTTTGTTGTATTATCGTATAGGCGGTACCGGAAGTAAGCGTTCCTTTTTAGCAAAAAAAACGTTTTTGCAGGAAGGAAATGGTATTTAATGAAAGGATAAATATAAACCTACAAATAAAATAATATGTCCATTTCTTCTACAACCATTCACCGGCCGGTATTGGCTACCGTGTTGAACATTCTCGTCGTGTTGCTGGGCGCTATCGGGTTTTCCTATCTGGGCATCCGCGATTATCCGAACGTAGACCAGCCTATCGTAACGGTTACCACGAGCTTTCCGGGCGCCAATTCCGACGTGATTGAAACGCAGATTACCGAAGTGCTGGAGTCGGCCATTAACGGCATTCCCGGCATCCGTTCCATCTCCAGCACGAGCCGCGACGGGCAAAGCCGTATCACGGTAGAGTTTAAACTGGAAGTGGATATGGAAACCGCCGCCAATGACGTGCGCGATAAAGTTTCCGGCGCCATGCGCCGCCTGCCGCAGGACGTCGACCCGCCGGTAGTGGAAAAAGCCGACGCCGACTCGCAGCCGATTTTCGGCCTCACCCTGAGCAGCAGCCGGCGGTCGCTGATAGACCTGAGCATGTATGCCGAAAACAGCTTCAAGGAACGTTTGCAGACCGTGCCAGGCGTGAGCGGCGTCAATGTGTGGGGGTCGCGGAAGCTGGCGATACGCATGCGCATGGACCCGCAGCGGCTGGCGGCCTACGGGCTGACGCCGCTGGATGTGCGCGACGCCGTAACCCGCGCCAATATCGAATTGCCGTCGGGGCGCATAGAAGGGCAGACAATGGAATTAACGGTAAGGACGCTGGGGCGGCTGCGGGATATTGACGAATTTAATAACCTCATTGTATATGAAGACGGCGAACGGGTGGTGCGCTTCAGCGACATCGGGAGGGCGGAAATAGAAGCGGAAAATATCCGGTCGATTGTCAAGGTCGACAACAAACCGTCGGTGAACTGCGTGCTCGTGCCGCAGCCCGGGGCGAATTATATCGACATTGTAAACCACGCGCGGGCGGTGGTGGATGATTTGAAAAAGGATTTGCCCGAAGATATTCAGGTGGAAGTGTCGTTCGACAATACGACTTTCATCCGGCAATCGCTGACGGAGGTGCAGCATACGATTTACGAGGCATTCGCGCTGGTGGTGCTCATCATCTTTTTATTCCTCCGCAGCTGGCGCACGACGCTCATTCCTGCGCTGGCCATTCCGATTTCACTGGTGGGCGTATTCTTTGTGATGTACCTGGCCGGGTTTTCCATCAATATCCTTACGCTGTTTGCCGTTGTGCTGTCCATCGGGCTGGTGGTGGACGACGCGATTGTGGTAATGGAAAATATTTATACGAAAATCGAAGCGGGCATGTCGCCGCTGGCTGCCGGGCTGGCCGGGTCGAAGGAAATCTACTTCGCGGTCATTGTAACGACCGTTTCGCTGGTGGCCGTATTTTTCCCCATCGTATTCCTGCAGGGCGTTACCGGCCGCCTGTTCCGCGAATTCAGCGTGGTCATTGCCGGGTCGGTGTGCATTTCAGCGTTCGTCGCCCTGACGTTTACGCCGATGCTTTCCACCAAGCTGCTAAAACCCCACAAGGGCGGCGGCAACCGGCTGTACCGCGTTACCGAGCCGTTCTTCGGCTGGCTGAACAACGTGTACCGCCGTTCACTGAACGGTTTTTTGCGCCGCCGGTATATCGGCGTCCTGGCGGTTATAATCATAGGTATCGGGATTCTGTGGTTATGGGGGCGGCTGCCGTCGGAAATGGCGCCGCTGGAAGACCGCTCCTACATTACCGTCAATTCGACCGCCCAGGAAGGCGCGACGTTCGATTATATGGAACGTTACGCCGACGAAATGGTGGCGATGATAGAAGAAGAAATTCCCGCAGGGGAACGGGAAAACATCATGTCGGGCGTAGGCATGGGCAGCGTCAATTCTTCGTGGGCGCGGATAAAGCTGGTGGACGCCGAGCTCCGGAGCCGCACCCAGCAGGAGATTGCCGACGAACTGACGCCTGAAGCAAGCCGCTTGTCGGGGGCGCGGTCGTTCGTGCAGCAGCAGCAATCGTTCGGCGGGCGGCGCGGCGGCATGCCGGTGCAGTATGTGATACAGGCAAAAAACCTGGACGACCTGAAGCGGATACTGCCGCGTTTCCTGTCGGCAGTGAGCGACAGCAAGGTGTTTTCGGCCAGCGACGTGAATTTGAAGTTCACCAAACCCGAAGTGACGGTGAGCATCAACCGCGAGAAAGTGGCGCTACTCGGGCTGAATGTACAGAACATCGCGCAGACGCTGCAACTCACCATGAGCGAACAGCGCATCGGGTATTATATCCTGGACGGAAAACAGTACCAGATATTGAGTGAATTCGACCGCCGCCACCGCAGCCGCCCGTCAGACCTGGTCAACATCTACGTGCGCAACTATAACGGCGAATTGATACAGTTAGACAACCTGGTTACTATTAGCGAAAGCAGTATGCCGCCGCAGTTGTACCGCTACAACCGGTTTGTGTCGGCCACCGTGTCGGCGGGGCTTGCCAAAGGCTACACGCTGGGGCAGGGGATAGAAGAAATGGATCGCATTGCCGATGAAATACTGGACAGCGATTTCAACACCACCCTCTCGGGCGATTCCAAAGATTTTGTGGAAAGCACCTCCAGCCTGATGTTCGCCTTTATTTTGGCGTTGCTGTTGATTTACCTGGTGCTGGCGGCACAGTTCGAGAGTTTCCGCGACCCGCTAATCATCATGTTTACCGTGCCCCTGGCGTTGATTGGCGCGCTGCTCAGCATGTACCTGTGGGGGCAGACGATGAATATCTTCAGCCAAATCGGCATCATCATGCTCATCGGGCTGGTTACGAAGAACGGCATCCTGATCGTGGAATTTGCCAACCAGCGCAAGGCGGCGGGGCTGCCTTCGGGCGAGGCGATACGCGAAGCGGCGGTATCGCGTTTCCGACCCATTTTAATGACCAGCCTCTGTACCATTCTTGGCATCCTGCCACTGGCGACGGCCACCGGCGCAGGCGCGGAAAGCCGCATATCCATGGGCATTGCCGTTGTCGGCGGAATGATTTGCGCCACTTTCTTCTCGCTGTACATCATCCCGGCCATCTATACCTACCTGTCGACAAAAAGGGTGAAGAGTGACAGGTGAAGGGTGACAGGTGAAGGGTGAAGGGTGGCTGGCGCCGGAATAATTAGTCACATTAAATAATTAGCCACATTAGCACATTAAACCATTAGTCACATTAAACAATTAGTCACATTAGCACATTAAATAATATTATGAAACGTTATTTTCTCCATTTCCCATTAACATTATTACTTTTTTCCGTTCTTCCGCTTCGGGGGCAGGAACCGCTGCCGCTGTACGACTGTATCCGGCAGGCGGTGGAAAATAACTATGCCGTCAAAATAACCCGCAATCGGCAGGCTATGGCGGAAAATAATGTTACCTACAAACCCTTTTTGCCGAATGTAACAGCCAGCGGGACGCAAAACCAGTCGCACAGCCACAGCCACAGCCACAGCACGCGCACCTTAGCCTCCAGCCCGGAGGAAACAACCATCGACGCCAAAGCCAATAACCTGAACGCCGGCCTGTCGCTGAGCTGGCGCATGTTCGACGGGCTGGCGATGTTTGCCACCTATAACCGCCAAAAAGAAGCGTTGAGCGTGAGCGAGCAGGAAGTGAAAATGTCGCTCGAAAACCTGGTGGCGCAGGTGTGTTTCGAATACTATAATATTATTGTCCTGAAAAACCGCCTGAGCGCGGCGCAGTACACGCTGGCGCTTTCGCAGGAACGCTACCAGCAGGCAATGGAAATGTACACCCTGGGGTCTTCGTCGGGGCTGGACTTGCGGCAGGCGAAAATAGACCTGAACGCCGACAGCTCCACGCTGGTTATGCAGGAAGAAGTTTTGCAAAATGCCTACATCCGGCTGAATACATTAATGAATATGCCGCTGGCCAACGACGGCTATGTCAACGACAGCATCGAACTGCTGCCCAAAATGGACCGGCAGGAACTGGCCGCCCGCACGCTCAATCACAACAGTTCCCTGAAAGCCGCCCGCCTCGGCAAGCGCCTGTCGGAACTGGATCTGAAAATCGCGCACGCCGCGCGTTTCCCGACGGTTGATTTCAATACGGGATATAACTACACCTTTGCCGACACCCCTTCGGCGGCGATTACCTACAACCGTTCCAACGGCTTCAACTGGGGCTTTTCCCTCTCCTGGACGCTGTTCAACGGCTTCGACACCCGCCGCCGGATAAAAAACGCCCGGCTGGAAGTCAAAGGCAGCGAACTGAATTACCAGCAAGTCGAAAACAATATCATGAGCGACCTGGCGTTGCTGTACAACACCTACGAACGAAACCTGCTGATGATTAACTTTGAAATCGAAAGCGTCGAAACCGCCTTCCAGACGCTGGACGCCGCCATATCGCGCTACAGGGTAGGCAGCCTGTCGGGCATAGAATTCCGGGAATACCAGAAGAATTACCTGGAAGCGGTTGACCGGAAATTCAACGCCATGTACCAGGCCAAACTCTCCGAAATCAACCTCCGCATCATGTGTGGCGAGCTGGTAATGGCAGAACCCGCCACAGAGGAGCCATGATAAATGATGCGTTACCTCCTGAAAAAATAATCTTTTCAAAAATATTTGCAATTAAAAAATATTGTTTTATATTTGCAGCGGTTATTACTTGCTCCTTGACATTCTGAAATAGATATAAAAAAAAATATCGCTTTAACTTTTATTCAGCCAGAAAACTGAAATCAGGAAAATTTCAAAAGTGTATGAATATAAGTAAAAGCAACCTCGCCAAGAGTGGGCGTGGTTGTTATACTTATTTACACTTTGGGTTTTCCTGAACCTCAGTTTTCAATAAGTACAGCAACCTCTTCCACTCTTGGTTTTTTAGTGGAATCAGGGGAAAGCCGCCATAAAAGTTAAAGAACCGAGTTGCAAAGAATGATAATTCTGCAATGATTGGCAGCGAATAAAAATTGCAGCAGGGGGTTGTTTTATAAGGTTGGTTTGTGTTTGCAAAACAACCCCAAAGGCTGCAAAAAATAATATTAACTTTTAAAAACATTTTTATGAAAAAATTTTTCTTTTTAGCAATGCTGGTAAGTATTGCAGCAAGCGCACAACGTACCACTCCGATAACAATTAAAAATACTAAAGTGGACTATGTAACAAAAATTATAACTTTCGATTTGTCATGGAAAGGCAATGACGCTACCCACCGTGATGAAGTATGGGTGTTCGTGGATATTCAACCGGTAACCGGCGCAAACACTTTAGGCAGTTGGTCGCCCGCAACGCTCGTGCCAAACGCCACTACGGTTACCGCCGACAGCGGCAATCAATATGCGTCGCTTACGCACACTGCTGTCAGCGGGAACATGCGCGGGTTATGGGTAAAAGGGACAGCATCCAATACTACACAAACTTTTGCAGCAACTATTAAAGTAACATTAGCAAGCGACACTCCTGCTAAATTCAATGCCTGTGCATACGCTACCGACTACCCGCCGAACATTGCTTCTGTCAGTAACAGTACTTATACTTTGAACGGTACAACATCATTTAAAATAAACGGAACTGCTATTAGCGGTAATCAATATTCCGGAACAGTCAATACATTAACAGACCCTACGGAATGTCCGGGATGTGTTGCTATACGTGATTTTAATAGGAGTTCTGCTAATGTGAGTATTCCTTGTTGTCCAAATTTAACAGCTATTGGCGATTATTGCCGGGATTTGGTTGCCGATGATGCTTCAACATTCACCGGCTGCGGCATTGAAATAAAAAGCGCTAATCAAGGAGCCCTTACATCTTATGGAGGTGAAAATTATCTGTGCCCTACCGGTTGGCGTTACCCAAATGATACAGAAGGTCTGTGCATGGGCCAAAATTATCAAATGATTTCATTGTGTGCCTGTGGCAATTATAAGCACGAATTGATAGTCGCAGGTTCTAATTATACATATCCGCGTGCTGTTAGCTTTGATCCGAGTGGCGCCGGATTGCAGACTGCTGCACCCTGGGCGGATTTTCGCTCACAAGGAGGTTACGTACAAGTAAGATGCGTTAGAAATTAAAAATCACATAAACAACGAATTTAACCGCTATCACTAAATAGCGATAGTTGCCGTATGCCATGTATTTATTAGGGTTTCATCGCTTCACATTAAAACAAATTCCCCTGTTCGGACAAGGTTTTACCTTGTCCGTCCTATCCCCTGAGGCTTTGCCTCCTAAACAGGTAAAACATGGAACGGGGAACGACCAATGGTCAACGGCGTGAAACGCAGGATTTTCATAACCCCATGCAAGTAAAGCGCAGCGGAACGCAGCATGGGGGCTACATGGCACTTCCTGCCTTTCGCGCGGAGCAAAGGCTTTCCGCTATGCACGGACAGTGCTCCGCGCGAAAGGCAGTAGGGTCTTCGTACCCCCGCACTGCGTACGGGGTTATGAATATTTCGCCCCTTCGGGGCTTTATTTAATGGAGAATGGAAAATGCTGACGCCAAAACCACCTTACAGAAATAATCTTTTCAAAATATTTGCAATTAAAAAATATTGTTTTATATTTGCAGCGGTTATTACTTGCTCCTTGACATTTTGAAAAGGATATTTAAAGAAATATCGCTTTAACTTTTATTCTACGCTTGTCGAAATCACGAAAATTTCAAACGCTATATGAATAAAGTAAAAGCAACCGTGCCAAGAGTGGTTAGAGGTTGTTGTACTTATTATATAGTGTGGGTTTTCGTGAACCTCGACAAGCAATAAGTACCTTCTCTTCCACTCTTGGTTTTTTAGTGGAATCAGGGGAAAGCCGCCATAAAAGCTAAAGAACCGAGTTGCAGAGAATGATGATTCTGCAATGATTGGCAGCGAACAAAAAATTGCAGCAGGGGGTTGTTTTATAAGGTTGGTTTGTGTTTGCAAAACAGCCCTGAGGCTGCGAAATAATAACAATTAAAAATAAAAAATTATGAAAAAAATTTTCTTTCTTCTTACAATGCTTGTAGGCGTGGCAGCAAGCGCAACAGTAACCGTAACGCCGCTTTCTACGGATTATTCCACCAACAAAGTAACCTTTAAAGTATCGTGGACTGGCACTGCCGCCGCCAATCGCGTATGGGTATTTGTGGATTTGTGCCCGGTGGCGGGAACTGCTCCGGGCACATTTAAAAAAGCCGTTATCGGCGGGGCTACGGCTACCGCCGGCAGCATTGACCCTGCTTCGCTGAACGGGCGTGGCTTTTATGTAACGACCAACCCCTCGACCGTTATCGCCACCCTAAGCAACGCCACCGGCAAATTCAACTGGTGCGCCTACGGCAGCGACTTTCCGCCCAATGCGGTGGACAACACCGGCGGCGGCTATGACTTGAAAGGCACGCCGCCGTTTATCATTACTACTTCCGCCGGCACGACGGAAGTAACCGCCAACACTTATACGGGCGGTACTATTACTGCACTCACCGACGCCACCGGTTGTCCGGGCGTGTTGTGCGGCAAGAACGGCGAATCTGCGGGTTTGTTGAATTGTTGCGTTTCCGGAACAACAAATTGCAGCGGGACGTGTAAAACGACAGGTACTTATACTACAAATGACGGAGCTTGCACCGGCCGTTGTAAAACAGCATATGTGCAATTGCATGACCAGTGCGGCAACGTACTGAACCCGCAATATGCGACAACTCAAAATGCGTCATGCACTGCCGGCTGCACGGCTATCGAAAATCAGGCCTGCGCGTCCACCACCCAACATGCAAGTGGTTTGAATTACGCCAAATGTCAGGCCAGATGCGGTGTCGACGGCTATACATACTTCTTCTGGCGTGGCAACCTGGTGGCTGAATGCTACTGCTGTAACTGAACCCCAAACCCATGTAAATACGAAGTAAGATACCCAACAACCTATAGCGTTTCCACCCAACGCTACCACCGTTGCGCCATGCACCCCATAAGGCTTCATCGCGCAACCTTGAAATAAAATGTTCTTTGCATATCACACAGGGGTGAAATAAATATAGCCCCTGCTGTTTTAGTTGCAGCAACGCTATTTTTTTTGTAAATTTACGCGTTTTTTGAGAAATGGCATTTAATCCAAACGACATAGGACAACCGAACGGAAATTATTTTGCCCTCCCGTATGCACTGGACGAAGCGGAAATAGCGTTGATTCCCGTACCGTGGGATGTAACCGTATCATTCCGCTCCGGCGCCGGCTGCGCGCCGCAAGCGATACTGGAGGCTTCGGCGCAGGTAGATTTGTTTGATGCGGATGTGCCCGAAGCATGGAAAATAAAAATCGGCACGGCGCCGTTGGACGGGGCGCTGGCAGCGGCTAATAAAAAATTCCGCCGGCAGGCGGAAAACATTATCCGGATGCTGGAACAGGGCGTGTCGCCGGAAACCGTAACGGATAAACTGGAAAAAGTCAATGCGGCCTGCGAAGCGATGAACGATTATGTGTATCGCGAAACGCAAAAACAGTTGGCGGCGCAGCGTATTCCCGCCATTGTCGGCGGGGAACACAGCGTGCCGCTGGGGGCGTTGCGCGCCCTGTCCGAAAAGTACGGCAGCTTCGGCATTTTGCATATTGACGCCCACGCCGACCTGCGCAAGGCTTACGAAGGATTTACCTGTTCGCATGCGTCCATCATGTATAACGCGTTGCAGCTGGATAGCGTGAAACGCCTGGTGCAGGTAGCTGTCCGCGATTACTGCTCCGACGAAGCGGAACGGATGCGGGGCGACGAACGTATTACGGTATTCCCGGACATGCTTTTGCACGAAGCGGCTTTTAACGGAAAAACATGGGCGGCGCAAACGGCTGAAATTTTGCAACCGTTGCCGCAAAAGGTATATATAAGTTTCGACATTGACGGCTTGTCGCCGGACTATTGCCCGAACACGGGCACGCCAGTGCCGGGCGGCTTGTCGTATGCGCAGGCGGTTTATTTGTTGAAGCAACTGGCGTTGTCGGGACGGCAAATTATCGGTTTAGATTTGTGCGAAGCCGCGCCAGCCGCCAACGACGCCAACATTGCCGGCCGCCTTTTATTTAAACTTTGCTGCTACGCCCATTGGGCTGCCGCGAAAGGAAACAAACCAAAATAAATTATAAACTAAAAAAAATGAAAAAAATGAAAACATTTAAAATGTTCCTGATTGCTTCGGGGCTGGTATTGCTGGCTGCCGAAGGTTGCGCACAAAAAAATGCAGTGGAAGGCGCTACCGCTGCACAGATAGATTCCGTAAGCTATGCTTTGGGTATGGATTTGGGAAGGAGTTTGAAACAATCCGGCTTGGACGCCATTGACCTGCATGTAATGCTGAAAGCCATCAATGACGTATTTGACGAAAAGCCCCCGCGCTTCGACGAAATGCAGTCCCAAATGATTATCCGCAGTTTTTTAACCCAGCAGCAGGATTTTAAAAAGAACAAAAACCTGGATGAAGGGAAAAAATTTCTGGAAGAAAATAAAAAAGATGCGGAGGTAGTAACGTTGGAAAGCGGCCTGCAATACAAAATCATTACGGCCGGCAACGGCGCAAAACCGGCTTCTGCCGAAGACACGGTGAAAGTGCATTATCGCGGCACGTTGCTGGACGGTACGGTATTTGACTCGTCCTACGATCGTGGCGAGCCGATAGAATTTCCTTTGAACGGCGTAATCAAAGGCTGGACGGAAGGATTGCAACAACTGAATGAAGGCACCAAAGCCATGCTCTATATCCCTTCCGACCTGGCTTACGGCGAACGGGGAGCAGGGGGAGAAATAGGCCCCAACGCCACCTTGATTTTTGAAGTAGAACTGCTGGAAGTGAAACCGGCAAATAAATAAACGGCTATGGCGCTCGAAATAATTGGCAAACTGATTAAGAAAATGCCTGTGCTCACCGGCACTTCTGCCAACGGCAGTTGGAGCAAGCAGGAAATTGTTATCGAAATTCCCGGACAGTTTCCCAAGCAGGTATGCGTATCGTTGTGGGGCGAACGCGTGAACGATGCGGCGAAATATATCGAAGGAGATGTATTGAAAGTGAGTTTCGACTTGCAATCGCGCGAATACAACGGACGCTGGTACACCGACGTGCGCGCCTGGCGTTTGGAGAAAGAAGCGGCGGCTGTCTCTTCCGCTTCCGAGCCGGCGCAGGCAGGCAACGCCGGCAGCCCGGCGGCTGCAGCGCCTGTTACGCCTTCTACGCCTCCGGCGGCAGAAGACCCCTTCGCCGCCACTCCGGCGCAACAAGTGGATGACCTTCCTTTCTAAAATGTATGAGGTATGAGGTATAAAGTATGAGGTAGCTGGCGCCAGCTACCTCATACTTTATACCTCATAATTCATACTTCGTTTTCAATTCTCTATCAAAAATAGCTGCAATAGCTTTTCTATCTTCGGTTGGATTTCTGAAATTTTGTAATTAAAATTATTGACGAGCACGGCAAAAATAATGGTGCCGCGCGGATTTTCCACATATCCGGCATAGCACCGCACGCCGCCCATAGAGCCGCTTTTGGCATGCAGCCGTTTTTTGTTGGGCGACGAACGCAGCAGGGTTAAAAACGTCCCCCTGTCGCCCGGCGTGGCGAGCGTGTAGAAAAAATCATCATATACTTCCGAGTAGTACATCATCGTCAAATAATCCACCATAAACTGCGCCGAGACATAGTTCCTGCGCGACAAGCCGCTGCCGTCCGCCATTTTGAATCCGGAGGCGGGCACAAGCAAACTGTCCAGTAAATAATGCACCGCCGCCAGCGACGAGTCGTAGGAAGCATTTTGTTTCCATTGCACGCCAATAGTTTTAAGCAAAGTCTCGGCAAAAAAGTTATTGCTGATTTTATTGGTGGCGGAAGCAATTTCTTTCAACGGCGGCGACAGCTGGTAAGCCACCAGCGTGCGGGGCGTTGACGGCGCTTCCGGCGTAGCAACCACGCGGAGCGCGCCGTTGAATGGGATGCCCTGCCGGTTTAAAAATTCGCTGAAATAATAAATGCAGGTATAAGCGGGATGGTTGTTCGACCCTTTTATTTCCGTACTGTCGCGATTGATGGGGATGGTTCCGGTAAGCTGCTGCCGCCCGGAAAAAGGAGAATTATAAACCATCACCTGGTTGCCGGAGCCGGGCGCGCCGGTGGTTACTTCATTTAAAAATTCGGCGCCGGGCATATAGGGATAATAACTGCGGAGGAAGGCCTTATCGCCTTCTTTTTGTCCCGGCGTTAATACGGCGCGCCAGGCGTTTTCATGAAAGGCCAGCCCGGAGGCGCGTGCGCCATAATAATTGCCAATGTCGCCCCACATCCATGATTCGGGCGTTTCGGCCGCGCCGAAAAAAGTTTCATCGGCAATAATATCCCCCGCCACCCGGTGGATGCCATTGGCTTTTAGGGCGGCTGCCCAATAGGAAAAAATTTCCTCTACAGGCGTTGCTATGGAATCCGGAGAGCCGAAGGTCGGGTCGCCGCCGCCGATAATATAAAGGTTTCCGGCAAGCGTCGAATCGATAACGGTTCCGTCATAATACAGCGACGTGCGGTAACGGTAATCGCTGCCGAGCGACAGCAGCAACAAGCCGGTGGTTACCAGTTTAAGCGTCGAAGCGGGAAGCAGCGCCGTTTGCGGGCGGTAGGAGGCAATCACCTCCTGCGTATCGGCGTCTATCGCCAACAGGCTCATGGATACATGGCGGAATAGTTCCTCCCCGTTTAACGATTCCACATAGGCGGCCACCGCATTATTTTTTTCCGGCATTTGCGCCGCCGCCGCCGCCGCCACCGGGAACAGCAGCCAGAACCACCTTAAAAACCATCGAATAGGATACACGCTGTAATTTATTTTAACCCTAATTTTTGTTTAACGGCGGCGGGAATAGCATTTTTATGCACAACGATATTCATGGTTTTGTATTTCACAAATGCTTCCGAAGCATAGAGGGAGCCTTTGTATTTGCCGGTTTCGCCCCAAGAATTTTTAACCATATAATATTTTGTGCCGTTTTGGTCTTGGGCGATGCCGTAAATCTGCATGCCGTGATCGTCGGTTGTTTCGTAATTATCGTAGGCCTGCTGGCGCAGTTCCGGCGTAATCACTTTCTCATAACCCGGTTTGTTTGTATACAGTTCCGCGTCTTTATCCTTTTGCGACAATCCCAGCCACCGCGCCTGGTCGGAGCCGGACATTTCCGCCAGGTTGACGTCCGGAATGACCGCGATGCCGTCGCGTGAAAAACCCTTCTCGCTTACATCCGCGCCCCATGCTATGGTATAGCCGTTGTGAATGCTGTGGTCGACTACGCTCATAAATTCGTCCAGCGGCAGGTTGTAGGATGCCGACCAGCGCCAGTTATCCGGGATTTCCAACGCAAAAGCCGCGTAAAACGGATGGTGCGTGAACGAAGTCAGCGATACATAATCTTCCGCCTTGACGCCAAGCGACTGGGAAAAACTTTGCGGCGTATAGGTTTTGCCGTTATAGGAAAACGTCTCCGGCAGTTTTCCCAGATACGCATCCAGGATACCGTTAAAACCGTTGCGCCATACGGGCGACAGCTTTTTATTGGAATTTTTTATAACGGCCTCCACGTATGCTTTGGCGAGCGCATCCAGTTCGCTGTGCACATGCAGGTCTTCGCCGTACTGCAACCCGTTCATGACGGATTCGGGAACAATGCCGTAATGTTCCAAGACATACAGCACATCATAGAACGAACCGCCGGGCGCAAAAATACCGTCGCCGTGCAGGCGCACGTACTTTTCGGCTTTGCCGGAATAGGAATGATGCACGATGAACATTTCCGACAGGTCGTATTCGCCCTTACCCAGCCGCAACAATTCCGATTCGATAAACCCCAATCCCGAAAAGCTCCAGCAGGTGCCGGAACGGTTTTGGTTTTTCACAGGCGTAATTTTCAATTCTTTTACCGGAGTGAAAACATAGCCTTCTTCTTTTTTTTCGTCCTGTGCCGAAGCTACGGCAACAAACGGGAATAATAATAAAAAGATACCGATTTTTTTCATGTGTTTATTTTTTATTTAATGTTGATTGATTTATCGTGTGCAAATATACGAAAAAAGAATTATGGATTATGAATGACTGCCTGCTGCCTACTGAAAACTGCCCACTGACTCCGGCGCCAGCCAACTCATAATTCACAATTCAAAACATTTTTTTTGCATTTTCAAACATTTTACATATCTTTGCTCCCACAAACAACACTTTATA
The DNA here is from genome assembly GCA_031287815.1 of Prevotellaceae bacterium. Lineage (GTDB taxonomy): Bacteria > Bacteroidota > Bacteroidia > Bacteroidales > UBA932 > JAIRKX01. The sequence goes on along the minus strand of JAITSM010000123.1, from coordinate 54 downwards.
ACTTTCAATTTTCAACGGACCTGTGTATAACTTCTTGATAAAATACCGTCCAAA
>JAITSM010000120.1 GCA_031287815.1 Prevotellaceae bacterium | reverse complement strand
TTTGGACGGTATTTTATCAAGAAGTTATACACAGGTCCGTTGAAAATTGAAAGTTATAAAGTGTTGTTTGTGGGAGCAAAGATATGTAAAATGTTTGAAAATGCAAAAAAAATGTTTTGTTTTGTGAATTTTGAATTATGAGTTGGCTGGCGCCAGCCCATTTTCAACTTTCAACTTTCCATTTTCAACTAAAAAAAGTGGAGCAAGGAGTTTCTCTTAGAACTTATCAAAATCTAAATGCGTCGGCCATGGAAGAATGGAGGCCGTAATCTTTTTGTGTTGAATTTTTAATAAGTAAATCCGTAAATTTTCCCTATCTTTGTTTCCGTTTTTCCTGCAGGCATAAAGGATCGGATTGGTTAAGCAGGGAACATAAACAAAGTATATGAAACCGGTACAAATTTATTGCGAAAATACCCAGTCGTATCACGAGTGCCCGCCGGGTACGAGCCTGTATCAATTGTCGCGGCAATTGAATATCCGTTTAGCGTCGGATGTGTTGGCGGCATTGAAGAACAACCAGCTGAAAGACCTGTCGTATGAAATATATTTTTCGATGAATATCCGTTTCGTCGATATTTCGTATCCCGACGGCATGCGGGCATACCAGCGTTCGCTTTCTTTCCTTTGCCAGAAAGCCGTTCACGATGTGCTGCCCGGTTATAAACTGGCTATCGAACATTCCATCTCGCGCGGTTTGTATGGCGAAATTACCAAAGACGGCTGCCCGGCCAACGAGGAATTGTTGCAGCAAGTGGCGGCGCGTATGCGGGAACTGGTGAAAAAAGACCTGCCGTTTGTCCGCGTAAAGGAAGAAGCCGAAAAGGCCGTCGCCCTGTTCGAACAAAACGGGCAACCCGAAAAAGCCCTGCTGCAAAGGACGCGCGGGCGTTTTTATACCACGATTTATTATTTGGACGGTTATCCCGATATTTTCTACGGGCCGTTGCTTTATTCGACCGGCTACCTGAAAGTTTTCGAACTGGACAGGTACGAAGGCGGCATCCTGCTGCGCATGCCGCAGGCCAATAATCCGCTGGAACTGGAGCCGCGCCCCAAACAGCCGAAACTGTTCCATATTTTCCGGCAACACAAGGAATGGAACGAGATTTTGGGCGCCAACGGCATCGGCTCTATCAACAAAATTATCCAGCAGGGCAAGGCGCGGACGCTGATTCAAACGGCGGAAGCCCTGCAGGAGCGCGAATATGCCTCGCTGACGCAACAAATACAAATGTCGCACGGACGCATAAAGCTGGCGCTGATTGCCGGCCCGTCAAGCAGCGGGAAAACGACTTCCTCCAAGCGGTTGAGCATTCAGGCAAAAGTGGCGGGATTGAACCCGGTAACGCTGGAAATGGATAATTATTTTGTCGACCGTGAAAAAACGCCGCGCGACGCCGACGGTAACTATGATTTTGAAAATATCCACGCCTTAGACCTCGATTTCCTCAACGAACAGCTGGACGATTTATTGAGAGGAAAAGGAATCACTGTCCCGCGTTTTGATTTTATCGACGGGAAACGTTATTTTCCCGGACAGTGTCTGAAAGCGCGCCCCAACGACCTGCTGGTACTGGAAGGCATTCATGCGTTGAATCCCGAACTGACCAGGGGTGTGAAAGACGAAAATAAATTTACCATCTATGCGTCGGCGTTAACCTCCATTTCGATGGACGAAAACAACCGCATTCCGACGACCGACAACCGTTTAATCCGGCGGATTGTGCGCGACGCCAAGACGCGCGGCTATACCGCCGGACAGACTATCGCCCGCTGGCAAAGCGTGCGGCGCGGCGAAGACCGCTACATTTTCCCGTTTCAGGAAAACGCCGATGTGATGTTTAATTCGGCGCTGTTGTTTGAATTGCCGGTATTGCGCCGGCATGTAGAGCCGCTCCTGCACCGCATTCATCCTGTCGACCCGTCGTATGCCGAAGCCCTGCGGCTGTTGAAATTCCTCAGCTATTTCGAAATGATTGCGCCCGAAGACGAAGCGACTATCCCGCCAACGTCGGTACTCCGCGAATTTATCGGCGGCAGCAGTTTTGAGTATTAGCGGGGAATGGCCAACAGTAATTTTTAATTCCTGATTCTGCGTTCAAACCATTGCCATAATGCTTCCTCCGGCGCCGGCGCTACAATAGCGACCGGCTCTTTTTTTACCGGATGCACAAAAGCCGCGCTGCGTGCATGCAGCGAAATGCTGCCGTCGGGGTTGGATCGCGGTGCGCCGTACTTCAAATCGCCCCTTATCGGGCAGCCGATAGCCGCCAGCTGGCAACGGATTTGATGATGCCGCCCGGTGAATAACTGCACTTCCAGCAAATGGTAATGGTCGCCGGAGGCAAGGAGCGTATAGCGCAGCCGCGCTTCTTTTGCGCCCGGGCGGGGCGTTTCAGAGGCATAGGATTTATTCTGCTTTTCGTTGCGGGTTAAATAATGGGTCAATGCGCCGCTGTCACCGGCAGGGCGGTTTTTTACGATAGCCCAGTAACTTTTATGTATATCGCCGTTACGGAATAATTCGTTGAGGCGTTCCAAAGCCTTGCCTGTTTTCGCGAAGAGCGTTACGCCGCTTACCGGCCGGTCGAGCCGGTGCGGTACGCCCAGAAAAACATTGCCCGGCTTATGGTCGCGCTGCCTGATAAAATTTTTCAGCAATTCGCACAACGGCGCATCGCCCGTCTTATCGCCCTGCACAATCTCCCCCGCACGTTTATTCACCGCCAAAATATGATTGTCTTCGTAGAGGAAATCGTAAGTCATAAGTTGTAAGTCATAAGTCGCGACAAGCGTAGCTAACTTTTAGTTTTTAACTTCTAATATTGTTCTTTTTCATTAGGGAAATCGCCGGCTTTGACGTCTTTCACATAATGCTTGAAAGCCTTTTGCATGCTTTCGCTGAGGTTGGCGTACCGCCTCAGGAAGCGCGGCGAAAATTCCCGGTTCAACCCCAACATATCGTGCGTTACTAGCACCTGTCCATCCACAAACTGCCCTGCGCCGATACCAATGAGCGGGATTTTTAATTCTTCGGCAACCCGCTTGCCCAGCAGTGCGGGGATTTTTTCCAGTACAATGGCGAAGCATCCCGCCTCTTCCAGCAAGTGCGCATCTTCGAGCAACCGCTTTGCTTCGGTTTCCTCTTTAGCGCGGACAGAATAGGTGCCGAACTTCAAAATCGACTGCGGCGTCAAGCCCAGGTGCCCCATCACCGGGATACCCGCCGACAGGATGCGCTGCACCGACTCCAGCACTTCCCTGCCGCCTTCGAGCTTTACCGCATCGGCTTCGCTTTCCTTCATCAGGCGGATAGCCGAGTGTACGGCTTCCTTCGAGTTGCCCTGATACGTACCGAAAGGCATATCGACCACCACCATCGGGTTTTTCACGGCGCGCACCACGCTTTGCGCATGGTAAATCATTTGCTCCAGCGTAATGGGCAACGTAGTTTCATGCCCCGCCATGACGTTTGCCGCCGAATCGCCCACCAGCATAACGTCCACGCCGGCGCTATCCATAATGCGCGCCATCGTGTAGTCGTACACCGTAAGCATGGCGATTTTTTCGCCGCGCTGTTTCATTTCGTATAATGCGTGGGTAGTAACCACCCGCTTTTTTCCTTCTACAGACATAGATTTAATAGTATTCAATTATGCGGCTACAAAGCTATGAAAAATTTTTATCATGATTGAAAAGTGAGGGGGTGAAGGGTGAGGTATGCGAATCAGTAGTTAAGAATAAGATTAAATAAAGGCGATGGTGATTTTACCCATCAAGTGCACCAAAAGCCCGGCGGTAGACCTGACTTTACTTGCCCGTTGAATCGTTGTTTTTTCAATCAACCAATTAAAAAAAGATTCAATCGGTTGGCGCACCCTGGATACAGCAGCAGAAAACAAATCATTGTACGCCTTAATCCATATTAAAATAACCGGCATCCACATAGATTTTATCACCGAAGACACGGCGCTGGGCAATGGTATCCCCCCAAGCCTGTTTAAAGACGCTCAAGTCATGCGCTCCTGCCGCAGTGACCATAAGGCTTTCAGGGAAGGGGATCGTCCCGGTTCTTTTAAAAGCCAGGACATGCAGCTTCACACCATAATAATACAGGTTTCGAATTATTACTGTATCTTTGACAATAATATTTTAATTCTGAATCGTACATATCACAGATATATATATTAGTATTAGTTCTTTTCTCTGTGGAATCATAACGAAAAAATAAGTGGTAATATTCTCCTAATTTAACGATTCCCGGAGAATTGAACTATTTCTTGTTTATTTCAACTCCCCTCGTTTCTCTTATTCTTTATAATATCCAACTACTGATTCGCATAATCCATAATTCATAATCAATTCTCCATTTTTTGTTATCTTTGCAGCCATGAAAAACATCCGCAACTTTTGTATCATTGCTCATATAGATCATGGAAAAAGCACGCTGGCTGACCGTTTGCTGGAAGCGACGCATACGCTCACAGCACGCGAAATGGAAGCGCAGGTGCTTGATTCCATGGATTTGGAAAAAGAAAAAGGCATCACCATAAAAAGCCACGCTATTCAAATGTACTACCCGCACGGCGGCGAACAGTATGTGCTCAACCTTATTGATACGCCGGGCCATGTGGATTTTTCGTACGAAGTGTCGCGCGCCATTGCTTCGTGCGAGGGCGCGCTGCTGGTGGTCGATGCCACGCAGGGCATTCAGGCGCAAACCATATCCAACCTTTATTTGGCCTTAAACCATGATTTGGAAATTATTCCCGTGATCAATAAAATCGACATGGAGGCGGCGATGGTGGAAGAAGTGCGCGACCAGATTGTGGATTTAATCGGCTGCCCGCCCGCCGACGTGCTTACCGTGAGCGCAAAGACCGGCGCGGGCGTGGAAGCGGTTCTGCAGGCCATTGTGCAGCGCGTTCCTGCGCCGGCGGGCAGCGAAACCGCCCCCTTGCAGGCATTGATTTTCGATTCGGTGTTCAACTCGTTTCGCGGGATTATTGCTTATTTCAAGGTGCAGAACGGCGTCATCTGCAAGGGCGACAAAGTGAAATTTTTTAATACCGGAAAAGAATACGAAGCCGACGAAGTGGGTATCCTGCAATTGAAATTGTGCCCGCGCGATGAAATCCGCACCGGTGACGTGGGGTATATTATTTCCGGCATCAAAACGGCGCCGGAAGTGAAGGTGGGCGACACGATCACGCATGTGGAGACGCCCTGCCGGGAAGCCATTGCGGGGTTCGAGGAGGTCAAGCCGATGGTGTTTGCCGGGCTTTACCCGGTGGACGCCGACGAGTACGAAGACCTGCGCGCTTCGATTGAAAAACTGCAACTGAACGACGCCTCGCTCACGTTTGAGCCGGAATCGTCGCTGGCGTTGGGGTTTGGCTTCCGGTGCGGGTTTTTGGGGCTGCTGCATATGGAAATTATTCAGGAGCGGCTCTACCGCGAGTTTAATATGGACGTCATCACGACCGTTCCCAACGTATCATACGTGGTGCATACTACGCAGGACGAGGCGCTGCATGTGCATAACCCGTCGGGGTTGCCCGCCCCCACGCTGATCGATTACATTGACGAGCCGTATATCCGGGCGCAAATCATTTCGAAGGCGGACTATTACGGCGCCATCATGAAACTCTGCCTCGACAAGCGCGGCGTGCTGAAAGGGCAGCATTACCTGACCAGCGAGCGGGTTGAGTTGACTTACGACATGCCGCTGGCGGAAATTGTGTTTGATTTTTACGACAAGCTGAAAAGCATTTCACGCGGCTACGCTTCGTTCGATTACCATACGGTTGGTTACGAGCGGGCGGATCTGGTCAAGCTGGATATCCTGCTCAACGGGGAACAGGTCGATGCGCTGTCGTGCCTTATCCACCGCAGCAATGCGTATGATTTCGGCCGGCGGATGTGCGAAAAGTTGAAAGATTTGATTCCGCGCCAGCAGTTCGATATTGCGGTGCAGGCCGCTATCGGCGCGAAAATCATTGCCCGCGAAACAATCAAAGCCCTGCGCAAGGACGTTACGGCAAAATGTTATGGCGGCGACATTACGCGAAAGCGGAAACTGCTGGAAAAACAAAAGAAAGGAAAGAAACGCATGCGGCAGGTCGGCAATGTGGAAGTGCCGCAGCAGGCGTTTCTGGCGGTACTGAAGCTTGACTGATAAATAAAAACAATAACCATGTACCCGAAATTAGATAAGGTAACCAGTGATAAAATAAGTTTTATCGCTTTTATCATCCCGGAATTTGCAGATGCTTATAAAATGGATATCCAGGAAGCGTATAAGTATTTACAAAAATATGGGGGAATACAGTTTCTGCATGAACATTGGTGGGCATTGCATACCGATAATCCATTCCATGCGGTGAGGGATCTATATAATATTTGCGTTGAAAACGGAGGACAGCGATAATGCAGGTTTTTCACGGAAGTTACACGGAAATAATCCGGATTGATTTAACACAAAGCCTATCTAATAAAGATTTTGGGCAGGGGTTTTATGTAACAAAAAATCGAAAACATGCTGAAAACTGGGCGAAAATAATGGGACGCAAACGCCATACAAAGGGGCATGTAACCGAATTTATCTTTTATGAACGGGCTTTCACCGACAAACAGTACAAGACGCTACGATTTAGCGGATACAACGGGGACTGGCTGGATTTTGTCGTATTAAACCGTGATCCGTCGACAAATCAACAACGGCACGATTTCGATATTGTCGAAGGACCCATTGCCGACGACAAGGTAGCCACCCGTATAAATGATTATTTAGCCGGCATTATCTCCAAAGCGGAATTTCTCGAGGAACTTCGATTCCATGAGGAGACGCACCAAATATGCTTTTGCTCGCTCAAATCATTACAAATGCTAAAACGACAAGATAAAACTTCCTTTATCAATATTGTGCACATTACAGAGCCACTTATTACAGCATTAGTAACGGATAGGGGTATTGATGAAATGGCGGCTACGGATTTATTTTACAGTTCGGATACCTTTGCCCGGCTTTCCGATCCCTCTACCGCCCTTTACCGTAGTAACTGGCAAGAAATATACGACAACCTAAAACAAGAATTAAACAAATAATGGCTGGATTTTTTAGAAACATGCCGCCGATTGTGCGGAATCTTATTGTGATTAACATAGCGATGCTGCTCATCACTACCTTTCGGGACAGTTTCATGTATGAGCATTTTGCGCTGTATTATCCCGGCTCGCCGCTGTTCAAGCCCTACCAGCTGCTGACGCATATCTTCATGCACGGCGGGTTCGGGCATTTGCTGTTCAATATGTATGCCCTGTGGCTGTTCGGAAATGCGCTGGAATACCAGTGGGGCGGCAAAAAGTTCCTGACCTTTTATCTGGTTACCGGCATTGGCGCGGCGCTGTTCTATTCGCTGGTGTTGTGGTTGCAGCTACTGCACGCCGAAGCGCAAATAGATGTGGCCACGCTGGCGCAAATGAAAGAATGGTTGCAGGAAGGGAACGTCCTTATCTCCCGGACGCCGGCCATGCAGCAGTGGTATGTTACCATGAGTACCCCTATGGTGGGCGCATCGGGTGCGGTGTACGGCGTGTTGCTGGGCTTTGGCATGTTGTACCCGAATACGGTGCTGCACTTTATTTTCCCGCCGATAGCATTGAAAGCAAAATGGGTGGTCATCGGCTACGGCGCCATAGAATTGATTTTAGGGCTGGCCAACTCCGGCGGCAACATTGCGCACTTTGCCCATGTGGGCGGCATGCTGTTCGGGTTTATCATGATAAAATACTGGCAACGGAAAGGAAGAATGTATTTTTGAATTATGAATTATGAGACAAGAGACTTACAGACAAAAGAACATGGACGGTGGCCTATGTTCTAATCTCTACAAGTCTATGTTCCATAATTCAGACTTCAGACATCAGGCTTCATAACTCACGACTCACGACTAATGAAAACAATTCGGAGAATTACCGTGTGGATATTAAAAACAGGCATCCTGCTGGCAGCAGTTAGCCTGGCGATGTCCTACTTTGCACGCTATGTCCACCCTGCGGGCACGTGGCTTTTCGCTTTCTTCGGGTTGCTGTTCCCGCAGCTGGTGGTATTGAATTTACTCCTGGCTGTGTTGTGGATAATAATAAAACGCAAAATTTTCTGGCTGCATTTGGCGGTCATCCTCCCGTCCTTCTTCTTCCTTCCGGCATACGTGCAATGGCGCGGCGGCAGCGATAAAGCCGGACAGCCGGCGCAGGGCGATGAAATAAAAATCATCACTTACAATGTGCATTTGTTTGGCATCAACACCGCCGCCCGGACGCTGCAAACATTGCCCGGCATTGCGGCGTTTATCGGAAAGGAAGCGCCCGATATTGTCTGCCTGCAGGAAGCGGCGGTATTCGACACGGCCGCTGTCAGCCGCCTTTTTCCGGACTATCCCTACATTCATTTCCGGCCGCGCAGGCTGTTCGGCAAGGCGTGGTTTATCACCGCTACGCTGAGCCGCCATCCTATTTTGAACAGGGAGGTGATTGTTTTTCCCAACTCCGGCAACGTGTGTATTTATACGGATATTGCCGTTCACGGGCAAACGGTGCGCGTTTACAACAATCACCTGGAATCGACGCGGCTCAACCTTGCCATGAGTTTCTCGCGGCTGAAGGAAGATACCGGCCGCAATGAAGAAATAAAACGGGTAACCGTCCGCCTGCGCGACGCCTTCAAAAAACGCGCCGCACAGGTAGACACGGTGGCGGCGCATATTGCCTCCTCGCCCTATCCGGTGCTGGTGTGCGGCGATTTCAACGACTTGCCCATGTCCTATACCTACCGGAAAATGAAAGGCCGCCGGCACGACGCCTTTATGACCGCCGGCTCCGGCATGCCCTCTTCGTTCCGCAGCGCGTTGCCGGCCTTCCGTATTGATTATATTTTCAACGATGATTATTTTAAAGCCACCCGATTTTATATTCCAAAAGTACGCTATTCCGACCATTACCCGGCCGTAGCGGTTTTTACCAATGGAGAATTGAGAATGGAGAATTGAGAATTGGCTGGCGCCAGCCCACTAACCACGAATAATTCATAACTACACTAACTACCTTTAACTACCCTGCCTCCTTTTAACTACATAAAAAAATAAAAAGATATGCAAATAGGATTTGATGCAAAACGCGCTTTCAAGAATTTCACCGGGCTTGGTAATTATAGCCGGGCGGTGATTTCTATTTTATCGGATTTTTATCCCGACAACCTGTATTTTTTATATACGCCGTTCTATAAAAAACACCCGTTGCTGGATTTTGCCCACCGCCCGAACATTGCAGTACGCGGGCCGGAAGGGTTTTTGAAACGTTTGCCGGCGGCGTGGCGTTCGCTGGGTATGGCAAGCGACGTCAAGTTTGAACGGATGGAGCTGTTTCACGGATTGACCGGCGAGTTGCCCGTTGGGCTGGGTAAAAAAATCCGCTCGGTGGTTACGGTGCATGATTTGATTTTCCTGCGCTATCCCGATTATTACAAATCCGTCGACCAGTGGATATATGTGCGGAAACACAAGAAGGCTTGCGAGCGCGCCGATTTGGTGATTGCCATCAGCCGGCAGACCAAACAGGACATCATGGAATTTTTCGGCATCGACGAAAAGAAAATCCGACTGGTTTACCAGGGCTGCGATGCACAGTTTTACCGGCCGGCCACAGAGCAGGAAAAGCAGAATGTCCGCGCCCTGTACCGGTTGCCCGAAAAATATGTATTATATGTGGGGACGGTCGAAATGCGGAAAAATTTAATCACCTTAGTCAAGGCGATGTCGCTATTGCCCGAAGAGGTGCAGCTGGTCGTCGTGGGGCGCGAAACGGCTTACGCAAAAACCGTCAAGGAAGAAATCGCCGCCCGGAAACTGGAACACCGGGTGCGGTTTTTAAAAGAAGTCCTGTTTCACCACCTGCCGGCGATTTACCAGCAGGCGCAGGTATTCTGTTTGCCTTCGCTGTTTGAGGGCTTCGGCATTCCGGTACTGGAAGCGCTCAACTCCCGCGTGCCGGTGGTGGCGTCGAATATTTCGAGCTTGCCGGAGGCCGGCGGTAGCGGGCAGCTCTACGTTTCGCCGACCGACGAACACGAAATAGCGCACGCCATTCAACAGGCGCTGGACGATGAACCGTTGCGCAATAAAATGATTGCCGCCGGACTGGAGCATGCTTCCCATTTCCGAGAGGAAGGCATTGCGAAAAATATCTGGAGCGTATATAAAGAACTGGCGCCATGACGGAGGTAGTTCAACAATCGTTGCAGGTATTGCGCAACGGCGGGTTGCTGCTTTATCCGACCGACACGCTGTGGGGCGTCGGGTGCGATGCGACGAACGAAAAAGCGGTGGAGAAAGTATACGCCCTGAAACAGCGCGCCGACAACAAAAGCCTTATTTTACTGGTCTCGGAAATGGACATGGTTAGCCGCTATGTGTCGCAAGTTCCTGCTATCGCTTACAATTTGACGGAAGTGGCGGATGCGCCGCTCACGTTGATATACCCGCAGGCGCGCGGGCTGGCGGCGAATGTGCCGGCGGCGGACGGCAGCGTCGCCCTGCGGATCGTGCAGCATGACTTTTGCCGGCAGCTACTGCGCCTGTTTTGCCGGCCGCTGGTTTCGACCTCTGCCAACCTGTCGGGGCAATTGCCGCCGGCATTCTTTGCGCAGGTGCCGGACGAAATAAAAAACGGCTGTGATTTTATTGTACCGGCAGCGTACGAAGGCGCTCCCACGCGAAAACCCTCCCCCATTATCAAACTCGGCCTCCACGACGAAGTGGAAGTGATCCGTAAAGGAGGTGAAGGGTGATGAGTGAAGGGTGAAGGGACACCCGTCACTCTTCACCCTGCACGCACCCATTACCCATTACTCATCACCCATTACTCATCACCCTTCACCCATCACCTCCTTCACCTCCTTCACCCATCATCATGCATAAAGTACCTATTCAAATTCGATTTAGTGATATTGACGGCGTAGGGCATGTCAATAATGCCGTGTACAGCGATTATTTTGATGTCGGGCGGCTGCAATATTTCAGGGAAGCCTTCGGGCGGCCGTTGAACTGGGGCGACGCGCAAACCTTAGTGCTGGTGCATACCGAAGCCGATTACCTCCAACCGACGTTTTTATACGACCGCATCGAAGTGCACACTTCCGTAGTAGAAATAAGCCGCCGGAGCGTAAAGATGCAGCAGCGCATTGTGGCCGCCGGCGGGTCGGTACGCGTGAAAGGCTACAGCGTCCTTTCCACCTGCGACAGGGATACCGGCCAGTCCTTCCCCATGCCGGAAGAATGGCGCAAGAAAATAGCGGCTTTTGAAAACCTAATGAGGAAGAAGGGGGAGGAAGGGGAGGAATGCCCTTCGGGCGGGGAAGGGGAGGAAGTTAAGAACTAAGAACTAAGAGTTAAGAGTTGGCTGTCGCCATTTTTAATGGAGAATTGAAAATGGAGAATGGAGAATTGGCTGGCGCAGGAGGGCAGTAGGCAGTTTTCAGTAGCAGTAGGCAGTGGCTGGCGCAGGAGGGCAGTCGGCAGTCATGAAATTCTCTCATATGATTTCCCTTTTTTAAGTTAATATAT
>JAITSM010000116.1 GCA_031287815.1 Prevotellaceae bacterium | reverse complement strand
CATTGTCAATCTTGGCAGAATCAGAGGCTATAACGGTATAAATTTACAACAAGGCTATAATACTATAGAAATAAGAACCCCTAAAGAAGTGATGCATTATGAAACCAAGTAACACTCCCCAATTGCCCGAGCCGGTAATAATTCCCGGCATTATGGAATTAATACGGAAAAACAAAGACCGCATAAGCCTCGAAACGTTTGACATGACATACGAGGAAACAATGGAGTACTTCAAGCGCGGCCGCATAGAAAATCCCATTTTCCCGGCAGATTATGAACTTGCCGGAATACCTTATCCTGAAAAATAGAAACGCAGGACAACGCGCCACGCCCTGTCCGGTCAAGGTTCTACCCTCTCCGCCCTGTCTGCTGAGGCTTTGCCTTAAAAGTTAAAAACTAAAAGTTGAAAGTTGGCTGGCGCCAGCTAACTTTCAACTTTCAACTCTTCATCGCCCGAAGGGCATTTTCCATTTTCAACTAAATTCGCAGCTTTCATCTACCTGCTCTGTTTCTATGGTAACATGCTGGATGCGCAGGTGCAGGAGGGCGTCTTTGATTTGTTGCTTGAGGATGCTAATCTCCTGATGGCTCAAGGCCGGCTCGACGACCACATGCAGCGAGGAGATATTGTATTCGCCGTCCAGCGTCCAGAGGTGAAGGTCGTGGATGGATTTTACGCCGGGCAGATTTTGCAGCGCCGTTTCGACGGCTTCGCAGGAAACGTTTTCAGGCGTTCCCTGCAATACCACCCGCAGGGTGTCGCGCAAATTATGATAAATGTTGAAAAGGATATAGCAGGCAATGCCCAGCGAGAGGAGGGGGTCTAATATGGGTACCTCTACAAACAGCATCACGATGCTGCCGATAAGCACGGCGATCCAGCCGAGCACGTCTTCCAGGAGGTGCAGGCTGACGGTGCGCTCGTTCAGGGAATGCCCCTTTTTGAGGCGCAGCATGGCTATGCCGTTAATCACAATGCCGGCGATGGCTAAAAACAGCATGCCTTTGGCGTCGGCTGCCTGTGGCGACAGCAGGCGCTGCACGCTTTCGCTGATAACGAAAAACGACCCCAAAAGCAATACCACCGAGTTGATAAACGCGCCCAGTAGCGAGAACCGGCGGTAACCGTAAGAGTATTTCGCATCTCTTTTCTTCTTCGATACCTTTTGGAAATACCATGCCAGGGCGAGCGAAAAACTGTCGCCGAAGTCATGGAGCGCATCGGAAAGAATGGCGACGCTGTTGGTGAAAAAGCCGCCGATGACTTCAATAATGCTGAACGAAAGGTTCAGGAAAAACGCCACTTTTATGTTCCGGGTGGAAGTTTTTATGTCGCCGGTAGAAGCGGGGGTGGAGGAATGAGTGTGGGACATGGGAATTATGAATTATAAATTATGAAGTATGAAGTACGGAACATAGGCTTGTAGACATTAGCACATAGACTATCATTAAAGTTTTAAAATTTAAGATTGCGGCGCCAGCCAATTCTCCATTCTCTATTTTCAATTCTCCATTCTCCTGCTGCCTGCTGAACACTTTTCCCCGCATTCGTCACAGCCGGAGCAACGGTATTTCCTGTTATTTTTGTGGGTAACGGCATACACGATGCTCCCGCCGGTGATGGACAGCGCCAGTAAGAATACTACCGCCGTAGCGACATTCATTTTCGAGAACAGCGCGCCGGCCTGGTAGACGATAAAACTGACTGTCCATGCGGTGGTGAACCAGAAGAAAAGGGTGAAGAGCGTCCATTTGATGCTTTTCAGTTCGGCAAAAGCGGTGGCTACGGCGGCAAAACAGGGTACGCTGAGCAGATTAAAAATCATAAACGTCATGGCGGTGAGCGGCGAGAATACCGACAACGCGCCCAGTACGGCAATCAGCGAGCTTTCGCCTTCCGGCGTTTGCGCCGCCTCTTCGCTGAAGCCGGGAATGTAGAGCACCCCCATAGTGGCTACGACCAGTTCTTTTGCAATCAGGCCGGTTAAAATAGCTACAATCAGTTTCCAGCTGTCGGGGGTTTGGGCAAAGCCCAGCGGCGCGAAGACCCAGCGGATGGACGAGCCGATTTGTCCGAGTATGCTGTTTGCGCTGTCGCCGGGTTCGAGCAGTTCGAAACGGAAGTTAAAGTTCTGCAGGAACCATATCACGATGGTTGCCGCCGCCACAATGGTGGTAACCGTAATCAAAAAGCCTTTCAGCTTTTCCCAGAGGTAAAGCGAAGTATTTTTGATACGCGGCAAACGGTATACCGGAAGCTCCAGTACGAAGTTCGAGCGGTTGTTTTTGAACACTGTTTTTTTCAGCGCCAGCGCCGCCAGCACCGCTACGGCTACGCCGGTAGCGTATATGGCGAAGACCACAAAGTCGGCATTGTCGGGAAACATCGTGGCGACAATAATCGACCATATCGCCAGCTTTGCGCCGCAGGAGAAGAAGGGAATAAGCATTAGGGTGAGGCGTTTTTCTTTTTCGTTATCGAGCGTGCGCGTGCCCATCATCGCGGGGACGGAGCATCCGAAGCCCATCAGCATCGGCAAAATGGCTTTGCCCGACAGCCCGAACCGGCGCAAAGGGCGATCCATTAAAAAGGCCACGCGCGCCATATAGCCGGTGTCTTCGAGAATGGAGAGGAAGAGGAAAAGGAGTAATATTTGCGGCAGGAAAGTAAGTACGGCGCAGACGCCGTTGACCAGCCCGTCGACCAGCAGCCCTGTAGCCCATGGCGCGGCGTTTGCGCTTTGCAGGAGGCCGGACAGCTGTTCGCCGGCAAAGGTTTGCAAGCTCTCGGTGTAGCCCTGCAAGAGCACGCCGAGGCTGGGAACGCTTTCGTTCAGCACGCCCAGCCGTTTCAGAAACAGGAAATCGGCGGCGAAAATCAGGTGGAACACCGCAAACAGGATGCCCAGAAACGCCGGCAAGCCCCACACCCGGTGCGTAAGCAACCGGTCGATTTTCTCCGACTGCGACAGGCTATTGTTCCGGTAGCGCTTGACAACGGCGGGTTTCACTTCGTTGGTGATAAATTTGTAGCGCAGGTCGGCAATCTCCGCTTCGTAGTCGACGGCGGGGTGCGATGCGCCGGCAGGGATTGTGGCGGAATGTTCAAATTGGAGTTTCCGCTGTTGAATGGCGGTGAGCAGCCCTGTGTCGTGCAGGAGTTCGATTGCGTCGTTTTCCAGTAATTTTATGGTATGGAAAACCGGATGCCCGATGCCGTGCGCCATCACCTGTTGCAGCACGTCGTTGTAAAGCCCGGCGAAAGGCGAGGGGAAGCGCCCGGCGACCACCGGGCGGTTATGGCCTGCCGGCGGCCAATATTCCAGCGTTTCTACCGCCTTTCCCATCAGCGTACGCGCATCGCCGGCCTTCAGGGCGCTAATGGGAACGACCGGCACGCCTAACTTTCCGGACAGCGCCGCCACATCTATTTCCGCCCCCTCGCGTTTGATAACGTCCATCATATTTAACGCCACGACCACCGGAATGTCTATTTCCAGCAATTGCGTAGTGAGGTACAGGTTGCGTTCAAGGTTGGTGGCGTCCACAATATTGATAATAAGGTCGGGCTTTTCTTCCACGATAAACTGCCGCGCGATGACCTCTTCGGGCGTGTAGGGCGACAGCGAATAGATGCCGGGCAAATCGACAATATGGATTTTGGTGGCCGGCGGGTTGTCGCCGCCGCCGCGCTCCAAAGCCAGCGGCGCACGGCATTTGTAGAGGCCTTCCTTTTTATCGACCGTCACGCCCGGCCAGTTGCCCACCCGGGCGGAGCTGCCGGTAAGGGTATTGAAGAGGGTTGTTTTGCCGCTGTTCGGGTTGCCCACCAATGCAAACTTCATCGTTCGTCCTCCGTTTTCATCAGCACGGCTTCAGCTTCGGCGCGGCGGATAGCCAGTTTATAGCCGCGAATGGTCAGTTCTACGGGGTCGCCGAGCGGCGCGACTTTTTTAAAGATAATTTCCGTGCCGGGCGTAATACCCATGTCCAGCAAGCGCCGGCGCAGGGGGCCGGCCACCGTCAGTTTCTCTACTTTGCCCCGTTCCCCCGCTTTGAATTGGTTCAGTAATTTTGCCATCTTATCAGAAAATAACATGCAAAGATAAACTAAATAACGGTTTTTTTAATACCTATTTGTAGGTATTTTTTTTAACGGAGAAGAGTGACGGGTGAATTATGGATTATGAATTATGATGTATGAAGTATGAAGTATGAGGTGGCTGGCGCCGACACTATCTTACGAAAAAAAAATTCTCAAAAATATTTGCAATTAAAAAATAAAGTAATATATTTGCAGCGGTTATTATGTGCTCTTTGACATTTTGAATTTGATATAAAAAAAATATATCGCTTTAACTTTTATTCCCTAAAAAGCCGGAATCGCGAAAATTTCAACTTAGCATGAATATAAGTAAAAGCAACCTCGCCAAGAGTGGAGAGGGTTGTTTACTTGTTTGCTAAGTGGGTTTTCGCGAACCTCGGCTTTTGATAAGTGTACATCCTTTTCCACTTTTTATTTTTTTTAGTGGAACCAGTGGAAAATCCTAATAAAAGTTGAAGAAACAAATTGCAGAAAAGGCTTCTTAAAAACTTCTGCAATGATTGGCAACGAACAAAAATTCGTAGCAGGGGGTTGTTTTATAAGGTTGGTTTGTGTTTGGAAACAGCCCTGATGCTACAAAATAATAACAATTTTAAAATAAAAAATTATGAAAAAAATGCTTCTTCTTTTCGCGGGCTTGTTGCTATTGGTAACAGGTTGCGCGACGCAAAAAACAACCACAACTCATGTGGAAAGTATTCCTGTGTACTATACAGGCAATGATGAGCCGGCGGCAGTCGGCGTGTTCCGGTATTCAGACGAACAACAAAACAACAATTAAAACAAAACATCATGAAAACAATTCTTTTCTTTTTTGCCTTGCTTGCTGGCATAACCGCAAGCGCCAATGTATACATCACGCCGCTTTCGACGGATTATACCAACAAAACCGTAACCTTCCGCGTGGAATGGACAGGCGACGTCGCCAATAACCGCGTGTGGGTGTTCGTAGATTTGTGCCCTGTGGACGGAACGACATCGGGCACTTTTACCCAAGCCGTCATCAGCGGGGCTACGCATACCGCCGGCGGCATTGACGCTACTACATTACCCGGACGGGGCTTTTACGTAACCGCTAATTTGACCACCGTCAGCGTTACGTTGAGTAACGCCGCCGGACAATTCAACTGGTGCGCCTACGGCAGCGATTTCCCGCCCAATGCAAAGGATGACGGCAGCGGCGGCTACATATTAAGAGGCTCGCTGCCGTTTACAATTACCACCACTTCCGGCGCACTGGAAGTACCCACCTACGGTTACACCGGCGGCATCGTAACCGCCCTCACCGATGCCACCGGCGAGCCGGGCATATTGTGCGGCGGGGAAAATGAAAGCGCGGGGTTGTTGGATTGCTGCAATAGTGGTTACGTAAATTGTGGCGGTGTATGCAAAAAATCATGTGAAGCGATTTACTCTGCAAGCTGCGTCCTGCCCTGCTGGCATCACCAACAAGGACATACTTACGTGCCAAGTCACATGCATGATGACTTCGGTGAAGTCACCCAAAACGAAACCCAGTGCCAAATAACCGCAACCAAATATGGATTCAAGTATTATTCGTGGATGACATATACATTCAGTAATGGACCGTCGTGGGAATGCTGCATGTGCAAAAACATGACATTAGAATAATAAGTAATTGGGAAAATATAAAAAAGAATAGCGTTTCCACCCAACGCTCCCCTTATTGCGCCATATTCCCCACAGGGCTTCACCGCGCAACCATAAAAAACTAAAATGTTCTTTGCATACCACACAGGGGTAAAATAAATATAGCCCCTGTTTCACGCCGATCAATAAGATATACTAGTGACTATTGAACCGGCTGAGGTGCTGGAGCACCCGAAAAAGGAGCTATAATAGCTTCGGTGCTTTGGCACCTTATTTATTAAAGCGATGACAAAAATACAAAAAAATATGAAACTAAAACTGATAAGGCTAAAAATACAGCTGCTTTTGCTGCGGGTAACGGCGGAAGCAAGCATGCCGCTGTGGTTGCAATTAT
>JAITSM010000107.1 GCA_031287815.1 Prevotellaceae bacterium | reverse complement strand
CAAGCGGCGCGCAGAACTGGGAAGCATGGATACAGGATGCACGGGATAACAAAATATACCGCATCGCTCAATTATCTACCGGCCTTTGGACAATGGATGATTATTTAAACTATGCCCATCCGGCTGCTGTTGACGAAAAATGCAGCAACGCGGACCCTAACGCAAAAGAATATTGGAGGCACACCCTTGCTACTACCTATTCCACCTTATGCCCGGACGGATGGAGGCTACCCGAACAAACCGAACTTAAAACCACCTTTGATGATTGGTCACAATATTTATCAAAAATAAAAATTTACACGGGCGAGACAATAAGGATTCCCCCAACCACATCTTGCCAGCTCAATGGAGAGTATGTGGCACTAATTGCAAAGACATGTATCGGTATTGGCTACTACGGTGGTCGACTAAAAAACCCAACATCTGCTGCGAGTGTATCTGGGATTGTCACTTGCCTTCGCTATACTTCTGGTACGAACTCAACAAATGGCTATAGCGGCTACGTACGTTGTGTGCGAGAGGAATAAGTATTTAATAAAACCACTAATAAAGTGTTAAAACAAATAGCGCTTAACCACTACATGGGTTGTCTTCATTAGGCTTTCACCGCGCAATCTTGAAGGAATCTTTAAATTTAGAAAAACTAATTTCCCAAAAAACAATCTCCGTAGCCCCGAAGGGGCGAAATATGCATAACCGCAGGCAAGCGCAGCGCAGCCTGCGGTACGCCCCCCTGCCTTTCGCGCGGCGCACTGTCCGTGCATAGCGGAAAGCCGGTGCTCCGCGCGAGGGGCAGAGAGCGCCCTGTTGCCCCATGCTGCGTTACGCTACGCTCCACTTGCGTGGGGTTATGAAAATGCAAGCCCTACGGGCTTATTGAATGGAGAATGTATTTTAATTATGAATGACTGCCTACTGCTACTGATAACTGTCTACTGCCACTGCCTACTGAAAATTCCCTATTGCATCCTCATTGTCTTTTCGGAGCTGATGCGCGTGATGAACAACGCCGGAAGGGCTAACATCAACATGATGCCGGCAAACGTAAAAACAGTTATGGCAAGAATGTGCAGGAAATGCAACTCTACAGGCGCGACCGAAACAAAATAATTCTCGGGATTGAGCGTAACAATGCCGGAATACCGTTGCAGCAGGCAAATGCCAATGCCCGCCACATTTCCCCAGAGCAGCCCTTTTGCCAAAATAAACGCCGCACGGTAAAGGAATACTTTTTGCACATCGGCGTTCTGCATTCCCAACGCCTTGAGCAAACCAATCATGCCGGTTTTCTCAAACAGCAAAATCAGCAATCCGGAAATCATATTAAAGCCGGCCACAATAACCATCAGCGTAAGGATGACCACCACGTTCAAATCCAGTAGCGACAACCAGTCGAAGAGATTGGAAAAATAGTCGCGCACCGTGCGGACGCGCAACCGGTGGCCGTCGCCGGTAATGTGGTAGGCCGCCATCTCGTTTACCTGTTCGGCGATAGCGTCCATGCGCTTCAAGTCCTTGATGAAAATTTCCACGCCGGTAATTTGGTTTTCCTTCCACCCATTGAGCCGCCGGATGTGCGCGAGGTCACAAAGAATAACCACCTTGTCCACCTCCTCCAGCTGCGCATCATACAGCCCGGCAATGGTGAACCTGCGCACACGCGGCGGGTCTTGAATGAAATACATTTCAAAAGCATCGCCCACCTTCATTTCCAGTAATGCCGCCAGCCGTTTCGACAGCACTACGGCATTGGTAACCGCCGTGTCGGACACGGTAAAAATATCGCCCTCCACCAGCGCCGAGCGGAAAAACGCCCAGTCGAAATCAGTGGAAATGCCTTTGAGCACCGCCCCCTGTATGGCGCCGGCGGTTTTGATGATGCCGCCCTTCGTTGCATATATTTGCGCATGCGTAACGCCTTCCATCGCCAGTACCGACGGAATAAACGCGTCTTCAATATTGACCGGCGTTGTTTCGAACGACCGGTTAAAATCATAATTCGTCAAGGTTAGATGCCCCTGGAACCCGACGGCTTTGTGGCTGATTTCATTTTTAAAGCCGGTTACGACGGCCACCGCCACCATCATCACTGCCACGCCCACCGCCACGCTGGCGGTAGCAATGCGCACCATAAGCCGCGAAAGGCGCGTGCCGGAAGTGCGGCCGGTAGTAATATGCCGCGCTATATATAAATTAGTGTTCATCTTTTGCAAATTTAAACAAAATAAACTTATGACTAAATTTTGTATCTTTGCACTCGCGTTATGAAAAAACCTACAAAAAAATACATATTACTTTTTGCAGCGCTAACATTACTGTCCATTATTTTGTTTTTTGCTGATATCTTTTTAGGGTCGGTAACTATTCCTGCAAAGGAAGTATGGATGGCCCTCAGCGGAAACGAATTTTCGCCGGCCACAGCCGAGCAAATAATTTTATACTTCCGCCTTCCGAAAGCTATCGTGGCTACGTTAGTGGGAATGGCTTTAGCGGTAAGCGGCCTGCAAATGCAAACGGTTTTCCGCAATCCGTTAGCCGACCCCTATGTCTTGGGCATCAGTTCCGGCGCGGGTTTGGGGGTAGCATTGTTTGTCTTGGGGACAGGCTCGCTGGCGGTATCGGGCGTCCTGCTTTGGCTGAAAGATTTCGGCGTGGCAGCGGCCGGCTGGACAGGCGCCATGATTATTTTAGGATGTATCCTGTCGGCGTCCATACGCCTGCGCAATAGCATGACCATTTTAATTTTCGGGATAATGATTGGCGGCGCAGCTTCGGCAGTGGTGGGGGTGCTGCAATATTTCAGTTCCGCCTCCGCCCTGAAAACGTATGTCCTGTGGACGATGGGCAGTTTCAGTAATGTATCGCCGCAACAGTTGTCGTTATTGGTCATCGCCGTATTCACAGGATTGTTGCTGGCTATTGTTTCTATCAAAAACCTGAATGCCCTGTTGCTCGGCGACACGTACGCCCAGAGTATCGGGATGAATGTAAACCGCGCCCGATCGGTCATTTTCATCAGCGCGGGACTGCTCGCCGGCACGGTTACCGCTTTCTGCGGGCCTATCGGCTTTGTCGGGATTGCCGTCCCGCATATAGCACGCATGACGTTCCGCAACGCCAACCATAGCGTCCTGATTCCCGCATCCGTATTGATGGGTACGAGCATGATGCTGCTGTGCGATGTGATTTCGCAGTTGCCCGGCAGTAGCAGCATTTTACCGCTCAATACCGTTACCGCCCTTATGGGTATTCCTGTGGTTTTAGTTATCATTTTCCGCAACCATCGTAATTACTGATGAAAAAATCAATTGACATACAGGATTTGATGATTGGCTACCGGCGGCGTTCAAGCGGTTACAGCGGCGCCATCACCCGCCCCATGCACCTTTCTACCGCCGGCAGCGAACTGTTGGCGCTGGTCGGCTTGAACGGCGCGGGAAAGAGCACTTTGCTGCGCACCATTGCCGGCTTGCAAAAACCTATTGACGGAAAAATAATCCTGTGCGGGAAGCCGCTCTTCGATTACTCGCGCAACGAATTAGCCAAAACCATCAGCTTCGTCTCCACCGAGCCGGTAAATGTCCCCTATTTAAAAGTCTTTGATTTGGCGGCTATGGGACACTATCCGTACACCGGGCGAATGGGGCGATTGAGCGAAGAAGACAAGTACCAGGTGCTGGAGGCATTGGAACTGGTGGGCTTGCGCGCTATGGCGTGGCGCAATGTAAACACGTTAAGCGACGGCGAACGCCAGCGGGTAATGATTGCCCGCACCTTAGTGCAAAACACCCCCATCGTGCTCTTCGACGAGCCCACCGCCTACCTGGATATGCCCCATAAATATGAAACGCTGGCATTATTGCAGCGGCTGGCGCACAACCAGCAAAAGACAATCATTTATTCAACGCATGATATTTCACTCGCCACCCGCACCGCCGACAAATTATGGCTGATAACTTCGACCGGCGTTCACGAAGGCGCTCCCGAAGACCATGACATTCAACGGTCGATTAAAGAATTATTCAACAGCACGAATGTAGAATATAACACCTTCACCGGCGACATCCGGCCTAAAAATATTATCTATGGCGAAATAGCCGTGCATACAAAGAACGACCCGCAACGAATACGGCAAGCGTTGGCGCGGTGGGGCTACCATTGCATCTTGAATCCCCGTATTCCGCACGAAGACCTCCCGAAAATTACCCTGAATATGAAAAAAACAGAATTGTCCATTACCTACCTATATGCCGGAAAAGAGCGCCAGTTCGCCTCTTTTTATGAACTGGGCATGTATATCATCAAACATCCGCCGGCCACGCAGAAAGTATGAGGATTGAAGTATGAATGACGGCCTACTGAGCTCTGGCGCCAGCAACCTTAAACCTTAAACTAACCACTCACGACTAATGACTACTTTTGACGTATATAACCAATGGAGCATTGAGCCGGTGAAGGGCTTGGGATGCAAGCTATGGGACAAACACGGGGTGGAATACCTCGACCTGTACGGCGGGCATGCGGTGATAAGTATTGGCCATGCGCATCCGCATTATGTGGCGGCTATCACGCAGCAATTACAGGCACTGGCGTTTTATTCCAATGCCGTGCAGTGTTCGCTGCGCAACCGGTTGGCCGAAAAGCTGGGCGCATTAAGCGGCTACCCGCATTATGCGCTGTTCTTGTGCAATTCCGGCGCAGAAGCCAACGAAAATGCGTTAAAAGCCGCATCGTTCCACACCGGAAAGAAAAAGTTTATCGCCTTTCACGGCGCGTTTCACGGCCGCACGTCGGGCGCCGTCGCCGCTACCGACAACCCGGCGATAGTGGCGCCGTTCAACCGTACGGAAAATATTACTTTCCTGCCGCTCAACGATAGCGCCGCTGTGGAACAGGAACTCCACAGAGGCGATTATGCAGGCGTGATCATTGAAGGGATACAGGGCGTCGCCGGCATTATCCTGCCGTCCGGCGATTTCCTGAAAGACCTGCGGGCATTGAGTACAAAGCATCACGCCGCATTGATTTTAGACGAAGTGCAGAGCGGCTACGGGCGCACCGGCCAATTTTTCGCCCACCAATACGCCGGCATCGAGCCCGATTTTATTACTGTAGCCAAAGGCATGGGCAACGGCTTTCCCATTGGCGGCGTGCTGATAGCCCCGTCTATCAAGGCAACGAAGGGAATGTTGGGCAGCACGTTTGGCGGCAACCCGCTGGCGTGCGCAGCAGCTATTGCGGTGCTGGAGGTCATCGAACAGGAAGAGCTGATGAGCAAAGCGGCGGGCTTGGGCGAATACGTACTCCAAGCGTTAAAAGGCGCGACGGTCATTCGCGAAGTACGCGGGCGCGGGCTGATGATAGGTATCGAACTGCAGCTGGAACATGCCGCCATCCGTTCCCAACTCCTGAGCGAGCGCCACATCTTTACCGGCTCGGCGGGCGCCAGTGTAATACGGTTGCTGCCCCCGCTGACGGTTACGAAAGAAGAGTTGCAGCGGTTTGTGCAGGCGGTCGACAATTTGTCGACAACGGAAAATGATTCCTCCAGATGCTGAAAAACACCATACCGGTTGCGCCAATATATAAAGTTTATTATTTTGTACCTTTGCACATCGTGATGGCTTTAACACTAATATAATGTCCGATAAACAACATAAAGAAGCGTTTTCGCCGTTTTCTCCTGCCTTGTTTTGGGACGTAGACAACGTGGCGGGAAAGCCTAATGTCGAATGGGTGGTGGCACGTGTGGTAGAAATGGGTACGCTCGACGACTTTAAGCGCCTGCTTGTATTTTACGGAAAAGAAACCGTAAAAAGTATTGTCTTGAGAAGCGCCCGTTTAAGTGCGCGTGATATACATTTCCTGAGCTTTTACTTTGAAGTGGACAAATCGCAATTTGCATGTTATACAAAGAAACAATTACCTCCGAAGCCTTTGCGTTATTGGAATCCCTGATGCAAAAACAGCTGTTCAATTCTTTCGCACTTACTGCGGGTACGGCATTGGCGTTGCGTTTAGCGCATCGTTGTTCGGAAGACTTGGACTTATGGACCACCGATATTGATTTTATGTATGGTGGGGTTTTGCGAACATCTGTTGAGCGGGAAATAAAGAAAATGACGAAGTGTGAACACCGGATAAATGATCCTTTGCGTTCGGTATTTATCGTTAATCAAACGTTCAAAGTAGATTTTATTCTTGATGAGACACCTCTAATCGCGCCAATTGATGTGCAAGACGGCATACGGATGTTCTCTCTGCAAGACATTGCCGCCCTGAAATTGGACGCTGTGGCGGGATATGCGCCAAGACGCGATAAAAAAGACTTCTTCGACCTTTACACGTTGGTGCGAAAAAATATATTTTCGTTACGTAAAATATTTTCTTTCTTTGAACAGCGGGAGGGTAAAAGCAACTTTTTTGATGTGTTAAAAAATTTCCTGTACAATATCGACCTGGCCGATACCTCTGCGAACCCGCGATTAGCAACCGGAGAAAATTTTGATTGGCAAAACATAAAAGCCTATCTAAAACAAGTTGTACGTGCCTGTATAAACGACTAATAAAATATGAAACATTTCCTTTCCGTTAACGACCTGCCCTCCCTGCCTGAAGCACTAGCTTGGGCAAAGGAAGTAAAAGCAAACCCTTTCGCCGACCAGGAACTCGGAAAAAACAAAACACTGTTGATGGTTTTCTTTAACTCCAGCCTGCGGACACGGCTGAGCACCCAAAAAGCCGCACTGAATCTCGGGATGAACGTGATTGTGCTGGACATCCACCAGGGCGCATGGAAGCTGGAAACGGAACGCGGCGTGGTCATGGACGGCGACAAGGCAGAACATATACTGGAAGCCATTCCGGTGATGGGCAGCTATTGCGATATTATCGGCATCCGCGCATTTGCCGGACTGCAAAACCGCGAACAGGATTACAGCGAAATTATCCTGAACCAGTTTATCCGGTATTCCGGCAGGCCTGTATTTTCAATGGAAGGCGCCACGCGGCATCCGCTGCAAAGTTTTGCCGACCTTATCACTATCGAGGAATATAAGCGGACGCCGCGCCCGAAGGTGCTGCTCACTTGGGCGCCCGCTCCGAAAGCCTTGCCGCAGGCCGTTGCCAACTCTTTTGCCGAATGGATGAACCGGACGGATTATGAATTCGTCATCACCCATCCCGAAGGCTATGAACTGGACGAGACGTTCGTACAGGGCGCCACCATTGAATACGACACAGAGAAAGCCTACCGGGGCGCGGACTTTGTGTACGCTAAAAACTGGTCGGCCTACACCGGCGACAATTATGGAAAAGTCCTCCTCACCGACCGCCGCTGGACGGTGGACGAACGGAAAATGGCGTTGACCAATAATGCCTTTTTCATGCACTGCCTTCCCGTGCGGCGCAACATGATCGTAACCGACGCCGTGATAGAAGCGCCGACGTCTATTGTTATTCCCGAAGCCGCCAATCGTGCGGTGTCCGCGCAGGCGGTGTTGCGCGAGCTACTGTCTTTTTAATAGAGAATGGAGCGTGTAATCAAATCACGATTGTCTTAAGACCTATCGCTTCTGTTCGCCTTCTACCTTCCACTTTGTACGCCTTCGAACTTTGGTTTTTTTAATCTTTTTGCTATCTTTGCAAGAGGCGTGGCGTGACGTACCGCTACAGCATAAATCAAATGAGTCATGAAACAATACCGTCCATATACGTTGCATAATTTCCGCACCATCCCGCAGGTGGCGGCGTTGCCGGAAGAGCTGGGTAATGAAATTGAAATTGTAGGGCAAGTGTTGCCGTTTAAGACCAATAATTATGTGGTCGAAGAATTGATAGACTGGCAGCAGGCGGACACCGACCCGATATTTACGTTGAACTTCCCGCGCCGGAGTATGCTCGACAGCCGGCATTATGCGGCAGTGGAAAAGCTGGTGGCGCAACAGGCCCCCAAAAAACAGCAGGAGGAGAAAATCCGGCAAATCCGGTTGTCGCTCAACCCTAATCCGGCAGGACAGGAACACAATGTGCCTTACCTGGACGAAATCAAACTGCGCGGCGTCCAGCACAAATATCCCGAAACTATTTTATTTTTCCCGAGCCAGGGACAGACGTGCCATGCTTACTGTACCTTCTGTTTCCGCTGGCCGCAGTTCTCCGGCATGAGCGGCTTGAAATTCGCCATGAAAGAAACCGACTTGCTGCTGCGCTACCTCCGGGCACACCACGAAGTAACGGATATCCTCTTCACCGGCGGCGACCCGATGGTGATGCATGCGGAAAACCTGTCGACTTATATTTTGCCTTTGCTGTCGCCGGAATTTACGCATATCCGTTCTATCCGTATCGGCACAAAATCGCTTAGCTACTGGCCTTACCGCTACCTCTCCGACAGCGACAGCGACGACGTTTTACGGCTGTTCGACAGCGTGGTGCGCGCCGGGAAAAACCTGTCGGTGCAGGCGCATTTCAACCACCCGCGCGAACTTTCGACGGACAGCGTCCGGCGGGCTATTGCGCGAATCCGCAGCACGGGGGCGCAAATCCGCACGCAGTCGCCGGTGATGCGGCACATTAACGATAATCCCGACGTGTGGTGCGAGATGTGGCGCAAACAGGTAGACCTGAATTGCATTCCTTATTATATGTTCATCGCGCGCGACACCGGCGCCAAGCATTATTTCGAGTTGCCGCTGGAACGTTGCTGGAATATCTTCCGCCGCGCCTACCGGAAAGTCAGCGGCCTGTGCCGCACGGTGCGCGGCCCCAGCATGAGCGACCATCCGGGAAAAATACAGCTGCTGGGCGTGCAGGAAGTGAAGGGCGAAAAAATATTTGTGCTGCGTTTTCTGCAAGCCCGCAACCCGGCATGGGTGGATATTCCTTTCTTCGCCGCCTACGACCCGAAAGCCACCTGGTTCAATCAGCTGAAACCGGCCTTCGGCGAAGAGAAATTTTTCTTTGAAAAGAACCAAAAACCGACGGTAACAAAGCCTTTCCTGTTTGAATAAAAAATTGTACTTTTGCACAAAATAAACTAATAAATCATTTTATGAAAGCATCTTTTTTCCTGGCCGGCCTGCTGTTACTGGCTGCCGGCTGCAACCAAAACGGCCATTTGGATACTGCGTTTAACATCGTTCCCCAGCCGGTCGAAGCGTCCCCGCAAAAGGGCACCTTTACGATAGATAAAAACGTGGCGCTGGTTTTCCACCATGTGGATGACGCTGCCCCCGTGAAACAGTATATTGAAGAATATTTCCCGAAATATTTCGGACAATCGCTCCCGGTAGCCGGAGATGCGGAGAAAACCATTGCCTTTGCGCTCCACGAAACGCCGGACGCCAAACTGCAAACGGAAGGATATGAATTAACGGTTACGGAAAACGGCGTCACGGTATACGCCAACACGCCGTCCGGGCTGGTGTACGGCCTGCAAACGCTGTACCAGTTAGCGCCGGTGGACAGTATAAAAAGCAATCCGGAACAAATCGTCATCCCGGCGGTGCGCATTATCGACTATCCGCGCTTTGAATGGCGGGGCAGCCACCGCGACGTGTCGCGTCATTTCTTTGACATCGCGCATATCAAAAAACATTTGGACTTGATGGCGCTCTACAAGCTGAATAAATTCCACTGGCACCTGACCGACGATCACGGCTGGCGGCTGGAAATCGAAAAATATCCGAAACTGACGGAAATAGGCGCCTGGAGCGTGGACCGGAGCGATGTGGCATGGCGCGAAGGCGAGCCGCCGAAAGCAGGAGAACCGGCTACCTACGGCGGTTTTTACACAAAGGAAGAAATACGCGAGGTGGTCGCTTATGCCGCGCAGCGCGGGATTGAAGTGATTCCCGAAATAGAAATACCCGGACATTGCTCCGAAATACTGGCGGCTTATCCCGAATTTGCCTGCGACGATTTCCCGTATTATGTACAGATAGGCCCCTACTGGCCGCCCAAAGCAATCCTCTGCGGCGGAAATGACGAGGTGATGGGATTCCTGAAAGACGTACTGGACGAAGTGGCAGACCTGTTCCCTTCGGAATACATTCATATCGGCGGCGACGAAGCGTTCAAGGATAACTGGAAAGTATGCCCGAAATGCCAAAAAAGGATAAAGGATTTGCCACTGAACAACGAAGAAGAACTGCAAAGCTGGATGATACGCGAAGTGGAAAAACACGTAACGGGCAAAGGAAAAACGATTATCGGCTGGGATGAAATCCTGGAAGGCGGCGTAACGCCAAGCGCCATCATCATGTCGTGGCGCGGCGAAAAAGGCGGCATTGAAGCCGCCCGGCATGGCAACTACGTTATCATGACGCCCAATACTTACTGCTATCTCGACTACTACCAGGCCGACGCAGCCACCGAGCCGCCGGCTATCGGCGGTTACGTGCCGATAGAGCTGGTATATTCCTTCGACCCGGTGTCCGACAGCCTGACGGCGGAAGAAGCCAGGTTCATCAAGGGCGGACAGGCGAACTTATGGGCGGAATTCATATCCACGCCCGAACATGCGGAATATATGCTGTTGCCGCGCCTGCTGGCATTGTCGGAAGCCGTATGGTCGCCGAAACAGAATAAAGACTGGCCGTTTTTTGCCACCAAACTCCCCGCCCAGAAAAAACGCCTCGCCGCATTAAATTATAACTATTGCGACAAGGTAGGGGAAGTTAAGAACTAAAAACTAAGAACTAAGAGTTATGAATTAAGAGTTATGACAACCATTAAAACGATCGCTCATCCGAACGAACTGACCAAAGACGTGCCCAACGACTACTACCTGCAACAGCAAATCAGGGGTACGCTCACCCTGCCGGACATCATCAAGCGGCTGGAAGCACGCGAAATCGCCACCAAGAACGTCAACGGCGAAGCATTCGTAGGCCTCGTGCTGGATGAAATCGCCGCCGCCACGCTCGAAGGCTACAACGTAACAACCCCCCTGTTCCACACCTCCATCAGCATCAAGGGCGCGGTGTCCGCTCAAGAACTCGGGCACAACATCCCCGCCGAACAGGTACACGTGCGGATGCATTTCACCCAGGGCGCCGGCGTGCGCAACCTCGTGAAAGAATCCACCGTATATGCCGAAGAACAGCCCGCGCCCGCCGGCCCGGTCATCCAGGCGATAACCAACCCGGTCATCGGCAATCCCGACACCCTCAACGCCCACAACATGGCGCTCATTCAGGGACTGCGCATTGCCGTAATAGGCAAAAAGACCGACGAAATAGGCGTCTATTTCACATCGGCCGACAACCCTGCGGTGGTGGTGCGCATCCCCGCCAACCGGCTCTCGCCCAACACCCCTACCCGGCTGCAGTTCGTGCTTCCACCCACTATTACCATCGGCTTGTGGAAAGTGAAGGTAGCCACGCAGGCGTCCGCCAATGCCTCCGTCCTCGTGAAGGAGGTACGTGAATATGAGTACCCTAATCCGGTTAACGTAATGGACGTAATAGAATAGGGATGGTCGGGTACCGACCCGGGCGACCTTCCCGGTTCATGCCGAGCGAACTGTACAGTTCATACCGAACGAACTGTACTTTTTTTACTTTTAGGTTTTAACGCTTCGGTTTATTCTGGCTTTGAATTTTGAAATATCAAATAAAAGTGAAAGTGAAGGGTACGGCGTAAGGCGGGAGGCGTTAAACCGGTGCAAGCCTCCGGAATAGCCCGAACAGGGCGGAGCCGCTGCCGCTCATGGCGGCGTAGACAGCGCCGGCGTCGTAGAGGCGTTGTTTGATTTGCGCCAGCACAGGGTGGCGGGCAAAGACAGGGGCTTCAAAATCGTTTACCACATTTTCTTTCCATTGTTCCACCGGTTGCGCCAGCAGGGAAGCCAGCGGTTGCGCCGGCAGGCGGGGCGTTATCCCGGCATAGGCTTCCGCCGTGCTGATGAACACGGGCGGGGTTTCGATGACGACGGAATAAGGCTGCAAGTCCAGGCCGGACAGGGTGGTTAATACCTCGCCGCGCCCGGTGGCAAGCATGGGTTGGCGGTGGAGAAAGAAGGCGCAGTCGCTGCCCAGCTGCATGGCATAGTGGAAAAGCTGCCCGTAGGATAATTGCAGGAAAAAAAGTTCGTTCAACGCCAGCAGCGTAGCCGTAGCGTCCGAAGAGCCGCCCCCCAGCCCGGCGCCCGGAGGAATAACCTTATGCAGGTAAATCGTTACCGGCGGCAAATCAAAATCCGCCTGCAGGAGGCGGTAGGCTTTTACGCACAGGTTGGTTTCCGGCGCACCCTCCACCGGCAAACCGGACAGGCGGATAGAAAACCGCTCCGCCGGCGCCACTTCCAGCACATCATACAACGATGTTACGGGATAGAAAAGCGTTTCTATCTCATGAAAGCCGTCGGGACGCTTCGCCGTAACGTGCAATCCAATGTTGACTTTTGCGGGAGGGAAGTAGAGCATCTTTTAGCGTTAAGCGTTAAAAACAAAGAGTTAAGAGTTGGCTGGCGCCAGCACTCTTAACTCTTAGTTCTTAACTTTTAGTTTAACTGCATTTGGAGTAGCCGCAGTTTTTGCAAATCAGGCAGCCTTCCTGGAAGACCAGCGCATCGGAGCCGCACTGGCTACAGGTTTGGCCGGCAATGGTCGTTCCGTCGGGAATGTAACGCTTCAGGGCGCGTTCCACGCCGTTTTTCCACGTGTTGATGGAGTCGCTGTCCAGTTCCAGCCCCTGCACCAGGTTGACGACGTCCACTATCGGCATATTGTTGCGCAGGACGCCGGAAATCAGTTTGGCGTAATTCCAGAATTCTTTTTTGAACATGTGTGAAATGCCGCCGAAAGTGTTGGGGTAGCCGTAGCGGTCGATGTACTGGAAATCGTAACGGGATTTGCCTTTTTTGTCTTTTACTTTTATAATTTCGCCCATAGTAATGGAACGCGGGATGGTGCGCACTTCCTCGTCTACCAGCCCGGTGAATATTTCGTAGGGCTTCCCGTTGTACATGCCGACAAAGGCGATCCATTGTTCGTTGCCGTTTTTGAAGCGTATGACTTCGGCCTTGAGTCTTTCGGGGCGTTTGTTGGGCATTCC
>JAITSM010000101.1 GCA_031287815.1 Prevotellaceae bacterium | reverse complement strand
AAAGAAGTGGGACTCTCCCCTGCTCTTCAATCTGCTGTCGGTACTGGCCTTTGCCTGCGTCCTGATGACCTATTTCGGCGTCAGCTACTTCCTCGGCGGGATGCACGCCTACTGAGGTTGTTTTAATGAAAAGTTGTATCTTTGCAGTGTGATTTTTGGCGAAAATATTATGAATATTTTCGCCAAAAATAAGATTAAAATACTATGAAAAGTATTGAATATAAGATATCCATAAAGATAAAAAAATGCGGAAGAGGTAAGGAATATTTTGCCTCTAATTTTGCGGCTTATGGCGAATCAAAATCCGTATCAAAAGCGTTATCCAATTTAGTAAAAAAACAAGTGCTTATAAAATTGGCAACAGGCATTTATTATTATCCTAAAATTGATAAAAAGTTAGGACTGAGCATTCTGTATCCTTCATTAGACACCGTTGCGGAAGCAATCGCAAAGCGCGATAAGGCAAGAATTGTGCCAACAGGCCTTTATGCTTTAAATAGGTTGGGGTTATCTACACAAGTACCTGCAAATTACGTTTATTTGACAGATGGATCGCCTCGCAGAATAAGAATCGGCAATGGCAAAGGAATTTTATTGAAGCATACCGCTCCAAAAAATCTTGCTTTCAAAAATGACTTAGCAATGCTGATTACATTTGCATTAAAGGAAATAACACAGAAAAGAATTACTCCTGCACATTTGGACAGGTTGAAATATGTATTGCAACAAGTGCCAAAAGAACATATTTTGCAAGATGCCAAACTAATGCCCGTATGGATTAGAAAATTAATATTGAAACTGTATGAGTAAATTTTTCGAATTGAGCGACAGTGAGCGCAAAACGGTGATTTTGCAGACAGGAATAAAAATGGGTAATTTGTTCCCACAAGTCGTAGAAAAGGATTTGTGGGTAACAAGTATTTTGCAAATTGTATTTTCATTGCCTTTTGCCGATAAATTGGTTTTCAAAGGTGGAACTTCGTTAAGTAAAGTTTGGAAGCTTATTGAGCGTTTTTCAGAAGACATCGATTTTGAAATAGATAGAATTCAGTTTCATTTGGACGGCGATTTAACGATAAAGCAAATCAAAAAGTTACGCAAGCAGTCGTCGCTTTTTGTAAAGGGATTTTTTTGCTCGGAATTACGGAAAGGCATTGAAAAATATGAGTTGCAAAATCTTTGCACG
The DNA here is from genome assembly GCA_031287815.1 of Prevotellaceae bacterium. Classification (GTDB taxonomy): domain Bacteria; phylum Bacteroidota; class Bacteroidia; order Bacteroidales; family UBA932; genus JAIRKX01. The sequence continues at coordinate 5,795 of JAITSM010000101.1, read as the reverse complement.
ATAGAACCGCAACCCGATGGCGAGGGCGACAAAACCTATCCCGAACCGCGAAAGATTTTCATTCGTTATCAATCGTTGTTTGACCCACTACCGTATTTGAACGCAGAAATTGTGTTGGAAGCTGGCTCGCGTTCATTGATTGAACCAACCGCTACAAGCGAAGTTAAAAGTTTGGTTTCAGAGAATTTTGATATTGATACTTCGGTTGCCAATACAGAAATTATAACGGCAGTGCCCGAAAAAACATTTTTGGAAAAAGCGTTTTTGTTACACGAAATTTTTACAGGCAACGGCTCAATGCTCGCCGACCGTAAATCGCGACATTTGTACGATTTAGAAAAAATGATGGACAAAGATTTTGCGATAAAAGCTGTTGCCAATGATGAACTTTGGAATGCAATTCACCACCATCGCCAAATTTTTACACGTGTAAACGGGGTGGATTATTCGCAGGATATTCGTAAAAATATCTTCCTCGTTCCACCATTGCAAATTATTGACGATTGGCGGCAGGACTATGAAAAAATGCAAGACACAATGATTTACGGCAATTCGTTACCTTTTGATGAACTGCTCAAACGAATGGAAAATTTGCAGGAGCAATTTAGAAAATTGTAAAAATTTATTGAATTGCGACATTGAAGCTGCTTGTCCACGTATTGTCACTTTCATCAACTATACTGATACTGATTGGTATTTGCGTGCCCTCGGGAGTGGAAGAGGATACTGTAAATTGGATGGTAGAGTAATTGACGTAGAAATACGCCATTACAGTCTCTCCTATAGCAATATCACCGTAATCTATTCCCGTCCCCGGTGTGAAATTAGACACATACGGACTGTTGATGGAGAATAGGGCTTCCACGCCTTTTGCCGCGCGGGTTCCGGTGTTTTTTAACCATACTTGCAAGCCCACCGTTTCGCCTTTGTTCACAAAGCCATCGTTATTGTAGTCGAAATACACACTGTATTTGTCAAATTCAATGACAGGGATTTTGTTTTCATACCCCGTATCCGCCACGGAATCGGGTAAATTGAGCGTACAGGCTTGCAGCAAACCGGCACAAAGCAATAGGATAGAAAGGTTTTTCATGTGTAGTCTATTTGCGTGATATCTCCTTTAACGTTGACTCCCACAGCATTAAGCCTATCCCAAAATATAATTCGCCGAAGTCCGACCCGGCAATAGTGCTGTAGCCTGCAGTGAGCGAAAAAAATTGCCAAAACCTGAAGGTGAGGCCGTATTCCAACTCCAGGCCCTTAGTCAGCCCGGCGGTATAGAATACCGCATCTGATTCTTTCCCTACCTTGTACACTGCGCCGTATTTTCCATGACCTAACCCTCCGCTCACGTATATAGAGCTAAAAAGACGCAACATAACGCCTGCCGTCACAGACGTCCTGAAATGGTTTTTCTCGCCGCCGGAAAAGTCTTCGTCCACCTCTTTCAGCATGCTTTCCGTAAGCGATTTCTCGCCCACTTTAAGTATATCCCCCCTGTACTGGAAATATCCGCCCCACCGTTCGCAGTAGCCTAACGAAAAGCCAAAATGAGACGTGGGTGGCGACATGCGGTAATCTATCAACAGTACCGGGTGAATGACCGGTTTCTGTTTCAACTCGCCATATATTTCATTGTCGGAACCGGGTTTAATGTACACGGTTTTGGTCAACGGCTTGTAGCCGGACGCCTGGAAAAATACCGTTTTTTCCCCTAATGAAAGATTCTTCGCGGTAACGGGCGTGTAGCCTATAGGCGTCCCTCCCACCGACACTGCAGCGGAGGTGTTGGCCGTGATTTTAAGCGATCCTGTTTTTTCTTCTTCCTGCAATTCGGCAGACACCGGCAGGATTTTGCCCTCTTGTATCTCTACGGTCTGCCTGTATGGTTTATAGCCCGCTGCCCGCAGCTCTACGGTGTGGCTGCCCACGAGTATACGGTTGAGAATAAGTGGCGTTGTGCCGCGATTTTCGCCGTCAATAGAGATGTCGGCGGTGACTAAATTCGTTTCTTTTATTTCCAACGAACCGTAGATGGGGCTGGGTGCTTCAAGCGGAACGGTCTTATCTTTTCCCGCTTCACTGACCACGGTGGTCACCGTGTTGCGGTGCGACGGCTTCCGCACTTCCACCTTGTACTGTCCGGGCGTGAGCCTGCCGCTCCACGGCGCAGCGCCTTTTTTATCGTCGTTGATGTAAATATCCCCGCCGTCGGGCGTGGTCAGCGTGATCACGGCAAAATTAGGCTGCATGGTCAACGCCAGCGTTTCCGTGGCGCCGTCGGTGATTACCTTACTTTGCGTAACGGGCAAGAACTGCGCTTTTATCACGCGGATACTGTGTGTCCCGCTGCTGAGCCGCTCAATAGTCAGCGGACTTTGGCCGCGCTTTTCATCATCAATGAACACCTCCGCGCCCTGTTCGGGTTGCGTGCTAATGGTCAGTTTGCCGAATTTGGGCTTTAGGTTAACGGCAACAGGTGCGGTTTTCTGCACCGTGATTTCCTGAATGCCGCTCTCAGGGTGATACATGGGCGCTTCCACCGTGTAGCGGTGCTTCCCGTACGAGAGCGCTTTTTGAAATTTTCCATTGACAAAAGGCTCCGGCGCCTCGTCGTCTACCTTGATGGTAGCGCCTTCCACCTCGCAGATCATCTCCAGATATTGAAGCGCCACGTTGTCTTCTACCACCGTTTTTACGTTTCCCGATTTCAGCTTCAGGATATATACGGTGGCCTCTCTCAGCGCCTCGCCGAACTCGTAATTGCGTACCGTTCCAAGATGCTTGTGGTTAATAGTTATTCGCCGCGCGCCGGGCGAAAGATACACCCAGATTTCGCCGGTTTTTTGCTCGGTGTGTGCAATTCCCACAGAGCCGGCGTCAAACGTGAAATCCTGCAACAACAACGTGGTTTCCATTTTCACAATGGCGCACACCTTGTCGTTCTGGTCTTTGCGCGGGCTGTGGATACGCGCTGCCTGGTCGCTGTCGTCCCGCGTAAAACGTTCCACCGCCAATTGTTGCGCCAACGCCGGAAGGCACGGCAACAGCATGGCTACTGCGATAAACGTTCGTTGAAAAAAAATTTTCATGGTTTAAAAGTCTGAAATATCATATAGTCCGAAATCGGGATCTTTCTCAGGCTGCCAAGTGCGGATGTGGATTACGGGCTCTTCCACCCTGTTCAAATCCACCATCAGGAAAAGGTATCCGGTATCGCCGTAGCCGGTCGAAAAATAATCCTGCTTGAGCTGTATGCCGTATACTTCGCCGCCCACGCCGGCCTTTTTTACGTTGATGTCGGTAAATTTCAAATTCACATACTCGTTACTTTTAAATACCGAGCTCAGCTGCCGGATGTACTGTTCCTTGCTGTATTGCGTCAATTTCACCTGACTGCCGGAAACCCGGTTATTGTCGCCGGTATAGTTTTTCACTATTTTCCCTACGATAATCAGCGCGTTGTCGGAAAAAATCGATTCAATATACTCTAATTGCTTTAAGGCGTATGCGGTTTTGTAGATTTCGATAAAGTGAATGATGGCCATGCGCGAATACTCGCCCCAGTTTTCGTATTTCAAAATATCGCTGCACACCTTGTTGGGCAAGGCGAAGGAGAGCGAACGGATTTTCCCTTCGCGCTGCGAAATGTTAAATACCACATCTTCCACAAAGGCGCGGCGGTTGTTGCTAAAGCTAAACCGCATGGGCAATGCCCGCGCCATGATGCCGTCTTCAAAAGCCAAAAACGAGTACACCGGTTTGACCAATATCACACCGCGCCCGTACTGCACCAGCCGGGTAAACATGTCGTACCCTTCGTCGGTAAAACAGTCGCGCACCGATTCATAGCGTTTTGTTCTGATGGCCTGTTCTACCCGCTCCAGCATGGACAGATAAGGCGTACCGTCTACGGCGCTCACGCTTGCAGGAATAGTTACCTCCGGTGCGTCCGGCACCACGGTAACGGCCTGCACAGGCGCTTTCACTTCAGTCAGCGGCACGTTGACGTAACTTTTTTTGAAGATCACCGGCTCCACCTTACGCAGCACGTCGTTTACCTCGTTGTCGATTTTCCATTCGTTCTCGAAAGCATATTCTACTTTCACGCGAATTTCCTTGTGCAGCGCTGTATCGCCCATCATCTCGGCGATGCCCTTCCCGTCTTTTGCACCAATCACTACCGACCAGTTTCGCCCGTCGAAGAACGAATACTCGCAATTGCTTACCGGCTGCTGTTGGTAAGTGATCCGGAGCAAATACTGCATGAGGTTCTCATCCGGTTGCTTGCCGGTTACGGCGAACTGCAGGCTGTCGAATACCGCGTTGATCTGACGCGGGAGAAATACGTCCAATTTTTCCTGCTTGCCGTTTATTTCCATGGTCATGCTGGCGGCGTCGGGATGGCTTTGCAGCAGCATCAGCGCCCAATAGTAGTAACGCAATGCGTCGGCCGTTTGGTAATTGGCTTCCGCCTTCTGCGCTATCGCTACAAACTCCTTTATTTTGAGCTCGCGCTCCGCAAAGATTTTATAGATTTCCGACTTTTTCACAAAACGGAACACGTGCACTTCCGGCTCTTCGCCCCAACTCAAAATTTCCGTATTCTTGATGGTGGCGTTGGAATAGGTTTTTACCAAACTGTTGACATACTGCTTGAAATCCGATTTCTTGCTGTCCGACGTTTCGGTGGTCTGTACGCTGAAATCGCTTTCCACCTTGGCCGAAATGCTGTTAATAAGCATCGACAGCGCCTGCTCGTCGGCTTGCGACGTGGTTTTCCCCACGCCCTCACCCCAATAATAGGCGTTGTTACTTTTTACTTGTTCCACCGTTTGCGAAAATGCTACCGCCACAGGCATTCCGCACAGCAATAGCCAAAAAAGCATGGCATTCAATCGAGAAGAGAGCATGATTTATTGTTGCGCTTCAAATTTTTGCATTTCCTCGTCGAACACTTTTTGGAATTGGTGCTTGTCGAAATCCAGTTGCAATTTAGCGTCTTTTGAAATACGGTCGGCGATGTTATTCACCACAGGCTCTTTGCTCATTTCGATAGCTATATAGTAGGTGTGTTTGCCGTCCTTTTCCTTAAACACTTTCTCGCCGATAATCCGTACGTCGTTCAGCGTTTGATTGACCACTGCGCGGGCGTTTTCTTCAAACTTGTTTTCAAACTCCTGCTTGTCGCCTACCGAGCGTTGGTTGGTATAGTTCTCGGTAACCGCCTTAATTGTCGACTGGATATTGCCGGCTAATTCCGTTTTTGCGTTTTGCAGTGCAATTTTCTTGGCCGTGGCCAAATCAGGGCTTTTGCCGCTTTGCGACGCCCGGAAAAACTCTTTGTCCGTTTTGTATTCCTTGTCCGAGAACGGAACGGATACTTCGGTAGAAGCGCTCTGTACGGATTTCGCGCCACCGCAGCCTGTCACGGCCGCACCTGCAAACATTGCCGCTACGGCAACAACTGCTAATTTCTTACAATTTCTCATTATTTTATCATTTTGTTGGTTAATTTTGCAAAGATACAAAAAATTCAATACCAACGAACTTTTGGTCTGTATTTTATGTTATCGCCGTTCACTGTTCACCAGCCACCGCTTTACATTCCGCTTCTCGTTGTCAAATTCTACGCCGACTTTTATGACTTTCTTGCCGGAAAGATGGTATTTTCCAGCGTAGTCTTTCTCCTCAATTTGCTTTAACGCCTCCTCGGCCGTGCCATTGCCGTCGAGCTTGAACTCGAAAATGTAAACCAATTGCTTAAATTCCAACACGGCATCAGGGCGTCCCAC
>JAITSM010000013.1 GCA_031287815.1 Prevotellaceae bacterium | reverse complement strand
TCTCTTTTCATGCTTAAGGTTTAGTTTAAGGTTGCCGGGTAGTAGCGACCGGGGCGAAATAAGGTTATTGAGATAGTTGGGGTATTAAAATTATAGTTGGCGGGTGCAACGGACGCGACCGGCTATATCGGTATGGGCCGGGTGGGGTGCGCATGCATAGTTGTAATTGTAATAACCCCAATACCACACAGTCGGGTTATTTACATCACTGAACATTATATTCAGACAACCGAGAATTGCTATATCAATGCGGTTTGCCACATTAACATTACAACATCCGTTGTCATAGCAAGAGCCTATTTCCCATGCACCTCCGTATATATCAGACATTGCCCCGTTAATACCTCCCGGCCATCTGGTTACCACTTCGTTAAACGTAGGCAACAACCAACCGGGCGGACAAACAGTATTGTTATTACTTCTATAAAAGTGTTTGCCACTACAGATGCCGATCACATTTTGATATATATTCAAATCCTCAGCCATCCACCAACTATTATCCGAAAATTGTACAATTCGATAAATTAAATCATCCCTGCTGTCCTTTATATATGCTTCCCAATTTTTCGCGCCGCTGGCGCGTTGTTGGCATGGATAGGAAGCATTCATGTGCAAATCCATACCGACATATTTGCAAAAATAGCCCGGACAACCGGTTGCATCCGTCATGGTAATGGGAGTAAAAGTCAAAGATGATTGGGTTAGTGTTGTCCCAGATACTATACTTGTTTCACCGCTTGCACCTTTCAGAGTAAAGGGAGGCGTTCCTCTTAATGTGTAAATTCCGTTGTTGTAATCGCCTATATTTGGCGGATAGTCGCTGCCATAGGCGCACCAGTTGAATTTACCAGTAGTATTACTCAATGTGGCGGTAACGGTCGTAGGATTACCATATACATAAAAGCCGCGTCCGTTTTGTCCATCGTAGCTTCCGCCGGTTACGGACACCGGGCTGATAGTTGCCGGAGTAAAGGTACTTAGCGTTGTGCCAGTAACCGAACAAAAATCCACCCACACCCACACGCGGTTGCTGGCGGAAGTTGTCCATGCGATACCGAAAGTTACCTGTTGGTTGTCATAATTTACGCTGATAGGCGTAACAGTCGCTTGCGCAAAGGCGGTAGCACCTGCAAGCAAAGCAAAAAAGAAAAGAGTTTTTTTCATAAAAGTAAATTTTAAAATTGTTATTTTTTTCGCAGCTTTGGGGCTGTCTTGCAAACACAAACAACCCTTATAAAACAACCCCCTGCTGCAATTTTTTATTCACTGCCAATCATTGCAGAATATTCCCTCTATCAATCTCTGCCAGTCGGTTTTTAACTTTTATCGTAATTTTTCATTATTCTATTAAAAAGCCAAGAATGAAAATGAGGTGTTACACTTACGAAATTACGAGGTTCAGGAAGACCCACATCATAAATAAGCTTCACAACTCATACCCATTCTTGGCATGGTTGCTTTACTTATATTCCATGATGTAGAAATTTTCCTGATTCCGTAATTTTCGTAGAATAAAAGTTAAAGCGATATATTTTTTTATATCATTCCAACAATGTCAAAGAGCAAGTAATTAACGCTGCAAATATATTACTTTATTTTTTATCTGCAAATTTTATTTCTAATTTTTTTTTCCTATTGCAGCGCTCCGTATACAATATGATTTATAAAATCGGGAAAACGCTTTTTCTTGAAAAATCCAACAATTTTACCTACTTTTGTGGATTGTTAGCAAAAAATGAACGTCTAATTTATGGAGAATTATCTTCAAAATCCTGCTCCAAGTGAGCAAAACACAAATCCGGCGGAAGAAACGGATACTACACTTATTTCCGGCACGCAAGTTGCCGAGCCGCTACCGGCAGCTTCATCCAGTGAATTACTACCGGACCCGGTCATGAAATATGCGGAATTATCGCGTAAAGAATTGTTGGATATTTTTAAGGAATTACTTTTATCGACTACTGCCGAAGCGGCGGAAACATTGCGCCGCGAAGCCGAACAGATTAAAACGGCATTTTATAAACAGTTGTTGCTGGAACGTAAAAACATGGAACCGCAAGGCGACGAAGCGGACTCGACCACCGAACCGGTAGCCGATGAACTGGAAACAACATTCAAGCATTTGTACAATGAGTACAGGCAAAAGCGCGCCGCCCAAAACCAGCTGGCCGAACAGGAAAAAGAAGAAAACCTGGCAAAAAAACTGGCTATTATCGAAGAATTAAAAATATTGCTGGATAAACAGGAAGACCTCAACCAGACATTTCCGGCATTCCGCGCATTGCAGCAACATTGGCGCGAAACAGGCCCGGTGCCGACATCGCGCACCAAAGACGTTTGGGATACGTACCAATATAATGTGGAGCGTTTTTACGATTATGTAAAAATCAATAACGAATTGCGCGATTTGGATTTGAAAAAAAATCTGGAAGCTAAAACGGTATTGTGCGAAAAAGCCGAAGAACTGCCTCGGGAACCAAGCATTGTCAATGCATTTAACAAATTGCAGTATTTCCATGAACAGTGGCGCGAAATAGGCCCGGTGGCGCGTGAATTGCGCGAACAGGTGTGGGAACGTTTTAAAAACGCTACTACGGCTATTAACAAAAAGTATCAGGAATATTTCGAGCAGCAAAAAGAAGTACAGCTGAAAAACCTGGAAGCGAAAAAAGCTTTGTGCGAACAGGCCGAAGAGATAGCCAATACGGAGATAACGGATAACAACGAATGGAACAAACTGGCGAAACAACTGGAAAAACTGCAACAAGTGTGGAAAACCATTGGCTTTGCCACCAGGAAAGACAACGCTAAAATATATACGCGGTTTCGCGTGGCATGCGATAAATTCTACACTGCCAAAAGGGAATTTTACGGCAGTTTCAAGGATGAGATGCAGCAAAACCTGCAACGGAAAATAGAACTGTGCGAACAGGCCGAAGCCTTGAAAGAAAACGATGACTGGAAAAAAACAACCGACAAATTTATTAGCCTGCAAAAGCAATGGAGGGAAGTAGGGCCGGTAACGCGCAAGCAATCCGACGCGACATGGAAACGTTTCCGCTCTGCCTGCGACGATTTTTTCAGCCGTAAACAAAAACATTTTTCAGCTGTAGATGCGCAGTATGACGAGAACCTGCGCCGGAAAGAAGCGATTATAAATGAAATCGAATCATTTGTCCCGGGCGAGGACATGACAGGAAATCTGGACGCCTTGAAAGAATTTCAACGCCGCTGGACGGAAGTCGGTTTTGTGCCGATGAAAGATAAGGAACGCATACAAAATGCTTACCGCGTCGCCATAGACAAGCATTTTTCCTCTTTGCACATCAGCCATACGGATAAGAAAATTATCCGCTTTAAACACCGTATCGAAGACATACAGCAGTCAGGCAAATCTCCTCGTTTCATCCGCTCGGAACGCGAAAAATTAGTGCAGAAATTACGTCAGCTGGAGTCGGACATAGCTTTGTGGGAAAACAATATCGGCTTCTTTGCCAAATCGAAAAACGCCGAAGCCCTGATTGCCGACGTCAATAAAAAAGTAGCAGCAGCAAAAGAGGAAATTAAAACTATAGAAGCAAAAATTAAATTGATAGATCAACAATATGAATAAAAATACATTTACCGGAATTATCCTGATCGGAATTATTTTAATAGGTTTTAGCATTTATTCGTCGCATGAGCAGCGCAAACTGCAAGAAGCGCAATTGGAACAATTAAAGGAACAGCAACGGATACAACGCGAGCAGGATTCTATCCGCCGGGCTAACCAACCGGACAGTATTGTCCTTGCCGAAACGCCCGCCGAAACGCTTTCTTCCGCGCAGCCGGTTATTGATGAAAGTTACGGCAGCGCGTTGGTGCTTGCGGGGGAAGGCAAGCAGGAATTTATCACTATTGAAAACGATTTGCTGTCGGTTACGTTCAGCAACAAAGGCGGGCAGGTGTATGCCGTGCAAATGAAAAACTACCGCACGCATGACAGTTTGCCGGTGGTTTTGTTTAACGGCGAGGGCAATGAATTTTCGCTGAATTTTTTCACCGGTAAAAATATCGCCACATCGTTGTTTTATTTCACGCCGGTGGAGATTCCTGCGGTTACGCAACTGACGGAAACCGATTCCGTCGTCCGCCTGACCTACCGGTTGCAAACGGCGGAAGACGCTTCGATTGACTATATATATACGTTGCGACACGGCAGCTACCGGGTGGGTTTGGATATCCGGCTCAATGGCATGAGTGCACATATTCCGCAAAACGTTACGACGGTTGATTTGAACTGGTCGGCTACGCTGCTGCGGCAGGAAAAAGATTTTGCGAGTGAGGCCAACCAGTCCACTGTTGCGTATAAATATCCAGGCGATAGCGATATTGACGAATTGAGCGAACGGAGTGACGCCAACGATAAAAAAATTCCCACGCGGGTGGAATGGGTTGCGTTTAAACAGCAATTCTTTTCGACCATTTTGGTTGCGTCTGCCAATAATTTTAACAATGCGTCGGTGTCGTATCAAAAAAACACGCAGGGAAACAACCCGCGCGAGTTAATGCATTGCAATGCGTTTTTGCAATTCCCCTACAATGGCGCAGCAGAAACGACTATTCCGTTGCAGTTTTATTTTGGCCCCAACCACTACAAAACGTTACAATCCTATGGCCGCGACTTTGAACAGTTAGTGCCGCTGGGCGGTTGGATCATCCGGCCTATCAACCGTTGGATAATCATTCCGACCTTTAATTTCCTGAATAAATTTATCGGTAATTACGGCCTCATTATTCTGCTGCTGACGATTTTTATTAAAATTATTTTGGCGCCGTTCTCGCAGAAATCCATTGTGTCCAGCGCGAAAATGAAATTGCTGAAACCGGATATTGACAAGATAAACGCGAAATACCCGAAACGGGAAGACGCTATGAAAAAGCAACAGGAAATCATGGCGCTTTACAAACGAACCGGCGTAAGCATGATGGGCGGCTGCCTGCCGATGCTGTTGCAAATGCCGATTCTGTTTGCCATGTTCCGTTTCTTCCCCGCGTCGTTTGAGTTGCGGCAGGAGGGTTTCCTGTGGGCAGACGATTTTAGCACCTACGATTCTATTTTGGATTTGCCGTTTTCTATCCCGATGTATGGCGACCACGTGAGCTTGTTTGCCTTGCTCATGGCGGTATCCACGTACTTTTATTCAAAGATGATGATGGCGCAGACGCCGCAAACAGGACAGCCCGGTATGAAATTTATGCAGATTTATTTTATGCCGATATTCTTGCTTGTGTTGTGCAACAACTTCTCCAGCGGACTGAGTTATTATTATATGCTATTCAATTTCCTTACCATGATACAAACGTGGATTATTCGCAAGTTTTTCATCGACGAAGAGAAAATGTTGGCGAAAATGCAGGCGCGCGCCACACAACCGCAAAAGAAATCGAAATTCCAGCAACGCCTGGAAGAAATGCAACGGCGGCAAGTGCAACAACAGCGAAAAAAATAGTGAATAATGTATGAACGCCCTTCGCGAACAACTGCTTTCCATTAACAACTGCTTGCCTCTACATACTGCACTGGTAGCCGTATCGAAAACGCAACCGGTGGGAATCATCAGGAAAGCATACGAGGCAGGGCAGCGGGCATTTGGCGAAAGCCGTCCGCAAGCGTTACGGGACAAAGCCTCGAAGCTGCCGGAAGATATTGAATGGCATTTCATCGGGCATCTGCAAAGCAATAAAATTAAATTGGTAGTGGGATTGGCGCACACCATCCATTCCGCTGACAGCGAAAAACTGTTGATAGACCTCAATAAGGAAGCTGCCCGCCGGCAATGTACCCAGCGCTGTTTACTGCAAGTGCGCATTGCGCAGGAAGAAACAAAGTACGGCTTTGCACCTGATGAATTACGCGCATTGGCAGCGTCCGGCTTTCTTGCACAATTGCCCCATTTGCAAATTGCCGGACTCATGGGAATGGCAACCAATACAAGCGACACAGCGCAAATCCGCCGCGAATTTCGCACCATGAAAAGTTTATACACGGAACTCCAACAAACCTGTTTTCCCGCTGACCCCGCATTCTGCGAACTGTCGATGGGCATGTCGAACGACTACGCCATAGCGGTAGAAGAAGGAAGTACGATAGTACGCGTCGGCAGCGCTATTTTTAGCGTTAAGAACTAAGAGTTAAAAACTAAAAGTGCTGTCGCCTTAGCAATGATGCAAGGCTTACGACTCACGACTCACAACTCACGACTTATGACTCACGACTTACGACTCACGACTGACAACTTATTCTACATTGAAACTTACGGCTGCCAGATGAACGCCAACGACAGCGAAGTAGTGGCGGCTATCATGCAGGACGCGGGTTTTACGATGACGGACGATAAGCAAAAAGCCGATGTGCTGTTCATCAACACCTGTTCTATCCGCGACAATGCAGAGCAGCGCGTGTGGGGACGGCTGGATGTTTTCCGTTTGCTGAAACAACACAAACCTTCCCTAATCGTTGGGGTGCTTGGCTGCATGGCGGAGCGCCTGAAAGAAGCATTACTCGAAAACGGCACGGTCGATTTGGTGGCCGGCCCCGATGCCTATCGCTCCCTGCCGCAACTGGTGCGCGAAGCGGAAAGCGGGCAGAAAGGAATTAACACCCTGCTCTCGCGTGAAGAAACCTATGCCGACATCTCGCCGGTGCGGATGGATAAGAACGGCGTAACGGCGTTTGTATCCATTATGCGCGGTTGCAACAACATGTGCGCTTACTGCGTAGTGCCTTACACGCGCGGTGCGGAGCGCAGCCGCCCGGCGCAGACCATCGTGGCGGAAGTACAGGAACTGCTGAGAAACGGCTACAGGGAAGTTACCCTCTTGGGGCAAAATGTAAATTCATACGCCTGGAAAAATACGGACGATCCTTCCAAAACGCTTGATTTTGCAAAGCTGCTGGAGCTGGTAGCGTTAATAGACCCGGCTTTGCGCGTGCGTTTTTCCACTTCGCATCCGAAAGACATGAGCAATGCCGTGCTCTACACCATAGCGATGTATCCTAATATTTGCAACCATATCCACCTGCCGGTGCAATCGGGCAGCACACGGTTGCTACAGATAATGAACCGCGGCTATTGGCGCGAAAGTTATTTGGAACGCATTGCCAAAATACGCGAAATCATTCCCGAATGCACTATTTCCACCGACATTATTGCCGGCTTTTGCGGCGAAACCGACGACGACCATGCGCAAACATTGTCGTTGATGCGCGAGGTTGGATACGACGCGGCATTCATGTTTAAGTATTCCGAACGCCCGAATACCAAAGCCGCCCGCCACTTCCCGGATGATGTACCGGATGAAGTAAAAACAAAACGGCTCAATGAAATCATTGCATTGCAAAACCGGCTGTCGCTGGAAAGCAACCGGCGCGACACAGGAAAAACGTTTGAAGTATTGGCGGAAGGCCCTTCCAAACGCTCTGCCGGCGCGCTTGCCGGGCGCACTGCTCATAATAAGGTGGTGGTATTTCCCAAAGCGCATTTCAAGGCGGGCGACTATGTAACCGTGAAAATCACGCAATGTTCCTCTGCTACGCTGATGGGCGAACCGGTATAAAAACACAGCCCTTCCGGGCTATTCTGCAAAATCTTCTTTTCCCCGCAAAAGCGCTGCCGCCCGCGCGGGGCGCGAGTGAGAAAACAAGTGATTAGAAAACGGAAAATCTTTATAAAGGTTGTGCTTTCGGATAACTTTCATTACCTTTGCTGCCGGTATATGACAAAAGAGCACAAAATAAGACATGTCTTTCTGTACAAGGATTATTTTATCAATTTCTACAGCCGGCAAAGAAATAAGGTAAAAGAAAAAATTATTTGGACATTCAGGATAATCGAAACGCTTCAAATAGTTCCAATAGACTACTTGAAGCATATCGAAGGGACAAGCGGGTTATTTGAAATCAGGGTTCAAAGCGGAAGTGATATTTACCGGATTTTTTGTTTTTTTGATGCCGGAAATATAATTGTTATTGAAAATGGTTTTCAGAAGAAATCACAAAAAACGCCCAGGCAGGAGATAGAAACTGCGCTCAGAATAAAAAAGGAATACGAACAGGAAAAAAAAGAAAAAGATGGAAAATAAAAATTTAAAACCATTAGACCGGTTTATTGAAGAGCAATATGGTAAACGAGGCTCTTCCAAACGCGAAAAGTTTGAAAACGAATACGAAGAATTTAAACTTGGCGTATTACTCCAACAATCTCGATTGGAAAAGGGATTAACGCAGGAGCAGTTAGCTGAGAAAGTCGGTACAAATAAAGGGTATATTTCAAAAGTGGAGAATAATATTAAGGATGTAAGACTTTCTACGCTCCAGCGTATTGTTGAAACTGGACTTGGGGGGAAATTGGAGTTGGCGATAAAATTGTGATGCCGTTGTGATACTAATATACGCAAAATCTTCTTTTCCCCGCAAAAGCGCTGCCGCCCGCTACATAAGCGGGCGGCAGTGTTTAGAACGTAAAAAGACAAGAAGCCGCTGCGGCTACCGGACACAGCGCAAAGCGAAACCGTAGTCCTTGCTGCTGCCGTACTGCGGGATGAAGCCGCTGCCGCTGACGTACGCGCTGTAGCCGTAACCCGAACGGTCTTCCGAAGCAGACCAGTAGTTGCCGTACGAGCCCTGCCCGTACAGCGTGCCGGAACCGCCGCAGATGCCTGGAAGCCCCCACACATCGCTCAGGCCGGCGTCTTTAGCGTGCGCATACAGCACCTTGAAGTCCTCCCGCGACGGCACTCGCCACGGCGAAGGGCACAGCTTTTCCGCATGGGCTGCCACATACGGCCAGTTATAATAATACCAGGCCTTTCTTTTGCCGGTATAACTGCGGCATTGCGGGTCGGAAGTGCTTCCCTTAAAATCGTCTTTGTTACATTCGGGTAGATGGATGTGGTCGCTCCAGGTCTGGCCGCCGAAAGTCCATGTCCGGGTAGAGGCGGCGTGGAGCGGGGCGGTTTGGGCATGGCCGGTAAAGCCCCCCGCCCCCACAAGGAGCAGCAGCAGGCCTATTCCCCGTAAGGGGGAAAGAAGCCCCCTGAATCCCCCGAAGGGGGAATATATTACTGATTGTTTTGATATTTTTTTCATGGCTGTATTATTTTAAAGTTTAAAGTTTAAGGTGGCTGGCGCCAGCTAACTCTTAACGCTTGGTTTTTAACTCATAATTCATAATTCGAAAAGTTCGCTCGGTATGAACTGTACAGTTCGCTCGGTATGAACTGTACAGTTCGCTCGGTATGAACTGTACAGTTCGTTCGGTATGAACTGTACAGTTCGCTCGGTATGAACTGTACAGTTCGCTCGGTATGAACTGTACAGTTCGTTCGGTATTAACTGTACAGTTCGCTCGGTATGAAGAGAATGTTAACTTTTGCCATTATGGATTCAGCAAACCGGTATGCCGGAAGCCGAGGATAGCATAGATATGTTCCAGCGCTGTGGCGGCGTGGCTGTCGGGATTTAATTCCAGCGCCTTTTTGTAGGCGTTAATCGCATCGCCCCATTGCTGCTGCTGCTGGCAGGCTTTGCCCAATTGGTAATATTCTTCTTCTTTAGACATATAAATTATGAAGTGCGATTTGTGATGTGCGATTTGCGATTTGGCCGGCGCCAGCTAACTCTTAGTTCTTAGTTCTTAACTCTTAGTTAAACCAGTCCGGCAAATCCCATAAATGCCAGTGCAAGGATGCCGGCGGTAATTAGTGCAATGGGCGTGCCGCGAAAGGCTTTTGGCACTTCCGCCAGGTCCAGCTGCTCGCGGATGCCGGCAAAAAGCGTCATCGCCAAACCGAAGCCGGCGGCGTATGCCACTGCAATCACTACGCTTTGCGCCAGATTCAGGTAGTGCGCCACGCCAAGAAACGTAAATTCCTTGCTCACCACCAGAATCGCTACGCCCAATACGGCGCAGTTGGTGGTAATCAACGGCAGGAAAATACCCAATGCCTGGTACAGCGCAGGGCTTATCTTTTTCAAAATAATCTCGACCATCTGCACCAGCGCCGCAATTACTAAAATGAACCCGACGGTTTGCATGAACTCAATGTGCAGCGGCACGAGGACGTAATATTGCAACAGGTAAGTAAACAGCGTGGCAATAGCCATCACAAACATCACCGCGCCCGACATGCCAACAGACGTGCTCACCCTGCCGGATACCCCCAGAAAAGGGCATACGCCCAAAAACTGCGTCAACAAAATATTGTTTACGAAAACAGCTGAAATAATAATGAGAATGTATTCCATTTCTTAATGTGACTAATTTTTTAATGTGCTAATGTGACTAATTTAGTTTAAGGTTTAAGGTTTAAAGTTTAAGGTTGCTGGCGCCAGCACTCGTAGTTCTTAGTTCTTAACTCTTAATTTTATTAAACAGTACGAGTAAATATCCCAGGACAATGAATGCGCCGGGGGCGAGTACAAATACCGTGACGCCGCCGGAGGGCAGGAGCGGGTAGCCGAACAGGGCGCCGCTGCCCAACAGCTCCCGCACGGCGCCGATGACCGTCAGCGAAAGCGTAAAGCCCAGCCCGATGCCGATGCCGTCGAGTGCGGAAGCAGCTACGCTGTTTTTGGCGGCAAAGGCTTCGGCGCGCCCCAGCACAATACAGTTGACAACGATAAGCGGAATAAACAAGCCCAGCGTTTCATACAGCGCCGGCGTATAAGCCTGCATCAGCAACTGCAATATGGTAACAAACGCCGCAATGATGACAATGTATGCGGGGATGCGCACTTTCGCGGGGATTTGCGCCGCCACCGCCGCTATCGCCATGTTGGAGAGGACGAGCACAAACAGCGTGGCCAGTCCCATGCCCATGCCGTTCATTGCCGAAACGGTTGTCCCCAGCGTAGGGCACATCCCCAGCATCAATACGAACGTGGGATTCTCTTTTAAAATACCTTTGGTGATAAGACTCATAGAGTAGTTATGAATTATGAATGACTGCCTACTGGAAACTGCTACTGGAAACCGCCCTGTATGCCCGTTCCAGCGCATCGCAGAAGGCGCGGGAGCTGATGGTGGAGGCGGTGATGGCGTCGACGTCGCCGCCGTCTTTCCTGACGGCGAGTTGGAAGCTGTCCGGGTGTTTCCCCTCGAACTGGAGGCTGAAAGCGCTTTTGCTTTTCTCTATTTTATCGCCCAGTCCGGGCGTTTCGGTATGGGAGATGACGGCGGTTTTGTATATCGTTCCGTCGGGCAGGAAGCCCGCCATGAGCGTAATCAACCCGCCGAAGCCTTTGGCGGTAGCCGTTTCCACAGCTATGCCCACGAGTACGCCGTTTTTCTTTGCCGGAAACAGGCGGAGCGTCCGGCCGTCGAGCACTACTTCCGCTACTTCGTCCGAAGGGCTGTTGTCGAAGGGCGGCGTTACTTCCGCGATCGCCCTGTTGATTTTTGCGAGGCGCGCCGCCTCCATCGGTTCTTCGGTGAACACGTATACCGTTGCCAATGCCGCTGCCGCAACAAATGTAATCAACAGCAGCGTAAGGGTCATATTTTTTAATGAGGATGTTTTCATTTTTAAGGGGAATGTTTTTATTTTAAGTATGAAGTATGATGTATGATGTATGATGTATGATGTATGATGTATGATGTATGATGTATGATGTATGTTTTGGCGCCAGCTACTTCATACTTCATACATCATACATCATACATTCCTCGCGTATCGTTTGGGTTTGGCGTATTTATTGATCAGCGGCACGGCGGCATTCATGATAAGTATCGCAAAGGAAATGCCTTCGGGATAGCTGCCGAAAGTGCGGATAAGCATTGTCAGCGCCCCGATGCCGATGCCGAAGATGATCATTCCTTTCGGGTGCATCGGCGAGGTAACGTAGTCGGTGGCCATGAATATTGCGCCCAGCAGCACGCCGCCGGTGAGCAGGTGGAACAGCGGGTCGATGAAGCGTTCGGGGTTTGCCCACCACAGGATGCCGCCGAACGCCGCCACCGTCGCCAGGATGCTTACCGGGATGTATGGGCGGATGACGCGCCGGGCGAGCAGGTAAGCAAATCCCGCCAGCAGCGCGAGGGCGGATACTTCGCCGGCAGAGCCGCCTATTCGCCCGAAGAGCAGTTCGAGGTAGGTGAAATCGGCGTTGTCAAAAATCTGTTCCACCGTAAGGCCGTTGTTTAGTCCTTCTTTCAGCAGCGCCAGCGGAGTGGCGCCGGTAACGGCGTCGGTCGTAGCAAAGCCGCGCGGGAGCGCCCAGCGGGTCATCTGCACGGGAAAGGAGACCAGCAGCACCACGCGCCCCACCAGCGCCGGGTTAAAGGGGTTTTTCCCTATGCCGCCAAAGCTCATTTTTGCGATGCCGATAGCGGTGACGCTGCCGGTAAGTACCACCCACCAGGGCGCGCCGGGCGGCAGGTTCATGGCCAGCAGCAACCCTGTAACCGCTGCCGAGAGGTCGCTTGTTTGCGGCGGCGTCCGCAGCAGGAATTTCTGGATAACCCATTCCAGCGCCACGCAGGTCGCAATAGACACCGCCGCCACCTGCAATGCGCCCCATCCGAAAAACCAAACCGACACAGCAAATGCCGGCAGCAAGGCAATAATCACATCGCGCATCAGGCGGCGCGTAGTGTCGCTCCCATGCGCATGCGGCGCAGGGGAAACCATTAATAGGCGCCCTTTAGCAGGCAGTGAGGAGTTTTCAGTGGGCAGTGGGCAGTCATTCATAATTGAAAGTTGAAAGTTGAAAGTTGTTTGGCCTATCCCACTCCGGGGACGCCGGCGCCCTATGGGAACTGGGTAGTGGAAAGTGGAAAGTGGAAAGTTAGCTGGCGCCAGCCCATTTTCAACTATCAACTTTCCATTTTCAACTAAAGAAAATCTGTTATAATCTGTGTCCATCTGTGGGATAATTTTCAACTTTCAACTTTGAACTTTTTAGTTCCCCTTTTCCCATTCGGATATAGTCGAGCAGGGGGATGTGCGCGGGGCAGGAGTAGAGGCAGCAGCCGCATTCGATGCAGTCGGACATCCTGTTGGCGCGCAGTTCGTCGTACCTGCTGCGTTGCGTGAGCTTTATCAGCAGGTAGGGTTCCAGCCCCATGGGGCAGGCCTGTACGCATTTTGCGCAGCGGATACAGTTCGACGCCTTCCGGCGCTGCGCTTCCCCGTGGGGAATGAACAGCAGGGCGGAGGTAACCTTTGTCGTCGGCGCGTCCATGTTTACGATGGCTTTGCCCATCATGGGGCCGCCGCATACGATTTTCCCCGTGCCGGCAGGGATGCCGCCGGCCAGCGCCGCCAGCCTCGACAGCGGCGTGCCGAGGCGCACGAGCGCATTTATTTGCTGCGGCAGGTTTTTTCCGGTAATGGTAATGCTGTTTTCGATGAGGGGCTTGTGCTTCTGCACGGCCTCGTACACCGCCAGCGCCGTGCCGACGTTCTGTACCGCCACGCCTACATCCGCCGGCAACCCCATCGACGGCACCCGGCGGTGCGTAACGGCGTCGATCAACTGCTTCTCGCCGCCCTGCGGGTAACGCTTTTTCAGCCGGACTACCTGTAGTTCGTACCCGCGCTCCCGGATGATTTTTTGCAGCTCCCGGATAGCGTCGGGCTTGTTGGATTCTATACCGATAAATGCTTTCGACGCATGCAGGGCTTGTTTCAACAGCAGCGCGCCGATGAGCGCCTGTTCGCCGAATTCCAGCATCACGCGGTGGTCGGACGTCAGGAAAGGCTCGCACTCGGCGGCGTTGATGATAAGGATACCGGCTTTCTTTCCCGGCGGCGGCGACAGCTTTACATGCGTCGGAAACGCCGCTCCGCCCAACCCTACGATCCCCGCAGCCGCAATTTTTTTAATAATCACCGCGCTGTCGGACGGTATTTCGCGTATTATTTCCGGGCTGCGGTCAATCGTTTCCAGCCATTCGTCGCCTTCCACCTGGATGGTAATCGCCGGCTGCCGGATACCCGAAAGGTCGGCCACCGGCTCTACGGCTACCACCGTGCCCGATACCGACGAATGAATGTCGGCCGACACCCACCCGCTGGCTTTAGCAATCAGCTGGCCGGTTTTCACCCGCTCGCCTTTGGACACGATAGCTTCCGCCGGCGCGCCTATATGCTGCCCCAGAAAGATAGACGCCGTTCCTTCCGGCGGCAATGCCTGCAGCGGGCTGTTTGCCGCCAGTTTATTATCCTCCGGGTGAATCCCGCCGATAGAGAATGAACAGGCACCTCCCCCCAGCCCCCTCCGAAGGAGGGGAAGCCGTTCCGATAGTAGATGATAGATATTAGACATTAAACTTTGAATTTTGAACTTTGTGGGAAAAGAATAAATGCCCTTCGGGCGATGAAAGGGAGGAATGCTGGCGCCGGAGTCAGTAGGCAGTCTTCAGTAGGCAGTAGGCAGTCATTCATAATTCATTGTTTAAGGGTTAAAGTTTAAGGGTGAAGGCGCCAGCCCATTTTCCATTCTCCATTCTCCATTAACCCTTATGGCTCCCGTAGGGCATTCGGCGGCGCATTTGCGGCACAGCCGGCATACGGTAAAGTCGATATAGGCTATATTCTCTTCGATAGCGATAGCCCCAAACGCGCAGGCTTTGCTGCATTTTGCACAGGCGATGCATGCCGCCTTGCAGGCTTTTCGCGCCACGTTGCCCTTGTCTTTATTGACGCACGACACAAAAACCCGGCAGCCCTTCGGCCCCTTTTTGCGCAATTCGATAATCCGCTTCGGGCAGGCTTTGACGCAGGCGCCGCAGGCGGTGCATTTCTCCTCGTCGACGACGGGCAATCCGGTGGCGGCGTCGATGCGCAATGCGCCGAAAAGGCAGGCGCGTTCGCAGTCGCCATGTCCCGAACAGCCGTAGAGGCAATCGGTTTCGCCCTTGTAGAGCGCGGCTTCTATGCGACAGGAGGCGGCGCCGTCGTAGAGGCTGGTTGGCGGGCGGAGGCTGCACGCGCCGGCGCAGCGCACTACCGCTATCATGGGTTCCCGCGCTTCCACCGTGCGCCCCACACAGGCTGCCACCTGTTGCATAACCTCGCTGCCGCCGACGGGGCAATACAGGTTGTCCATCGTCTCGCTTTTGACGACAGCCTCCGCCAGCGCGCGGCAGCCGGCAAAACCGCAACCGCCGCAATTAGCGCCGGGCAGCAACGCCGCCACCTCGTCGATACGCGGGTCTTCTTCCGTCCGGAACCGCTGCGCCACCATATAAAGCGCCGCCGCCAGGATCGCCCCCAGCGCAGTCAATGTTACAACGGTCAGGATGATTGTCTGCATCTGCTATTCGATTTTTTCTATTTCAAAAACATATTTCCTTTTCCACCTTTTCCTGAAAACGTACAACGCGCCGTAATACAGCGCCACCCCGCCCACCGCCGCCGCCCCGCCAACCAGGTCGGCAAGGGGCAGCCGTTGCAGCAGTATCAAAATGGACAGCAATATCGCCATAGGGAACACATAAGCCCATCCCATCGCCGACAACCCGGCGGACGGCCGGAGGGTTACATTTACTTCTTCGCCCAATTGCACCGCCTGTCCGGTATTGGGGATGTCCACGTACTTTTCGGCCACGCCGGAAACGCTGCAAAAACTTTTAGCGCGGCACACCGCACACGCCTCCACCACAAGCATACGCACCGCGATGCTGCCGGGCGTAATCCGCTCGACCCTGCCCCGGTGTTTTATCAGTGATGTATCGGCCATTCTTTTCATATTGCGGGCAAAGATACAAATTTTAGCCGTAAGTCGTATTTACGGATTTTTGCCGGAAATCCTGTATCAAGTATCTTTAATTCCTCAAAAGCCTATTTGGTAGTTGCAAGAATATTTCATATATTTGCACCACTTTTAAAATTTTAAATTAAAAACTATGGCTTACAAAATTACCGAAGACTGTGCTGCTTGCGGCACATGCGCAGATGAATGCCCGGTAGGAGCAATTTCTCCGGGTGATATTTATAAAATAGACCCCGAACTGTGTACCGATTGCGGTACTTGCGCAGACGCTTGCCCTATGGGTGCTATTCAACCGTCGTAACCTCCTTGCAATACTCATAAAAATCCCCTGCCTAAGCAGGGGATTTTTTGTTTTACGGCTCATTCCAAAACGAAAGCATCCGCATCGTTCCCTACCGGGAATTTTTCACGAAAGCTGTTCAGTTTCTCCAACGACAGCGTGGCTATCAGGGTATCTTCGGCGTCTCCGGCAGCGGCTATGGATGCCCCTTTGTAATCGACAACCTGCGAATGCCCGCTGTGCGTAATGCCTGCGCCGTCCGTTCCGCAACGGTTGACGCCTGCCACATAGCAGTGATTTTCGATAGCGCGCGCCGGCAGCAAAGCGTCCCATGCGTTGATACGGGCGGTTGGCCAGTTGGCCGCGTACAATAACAAATCATACACGTTTCCATAATTGCGGCTCCACACCGGAAATCGCAAATCATAACAGATTAGCGGGCAAATGCGCCACCCCGCATACTCGACAATCAGCCGCCGGGCGCCGGCCGTGTAGTGCAACGGCTCTTCGCTCATGGAAAACAAATGCCGCTTATCGTATTTTTGATACGAGCCGTCGGGAAAAACGAAAAACAGGCGATTATAGTATTTCCCGTTTTCTCCGGCAATCACGCTGCCGGCGATAGCCACTGCTTTCCGGGCGGCGGTGTTACGAAGCCATTGTAAAGTGCGCCCCTCTTCCGTCTCCGCTAATCTTCCGGGTTGCATGGAAAACCCGGTGGAAAACATTTCCGGCAACGCCACCAATTGTACATCGTCCGGCAAGGCATTTATCCTGTCGGTACAGTATTGCAGGTTTGCCTGCTTGTTTTCCCACGCCATACTGGTTTGCAACAATGCAATTTTCATAGCCACATTTCCTAGTTCGTTACAAATTTACGCAATTTTTCATACCGGTTATCCAAATCAACATTTTTTATTATCTTTGCAGCCCCAAATGTGCCGCCCGGATGGCGGAATTGGTAGACGCACTAGTTTCAGGGACTAGCGTTCGCAAGGATGTGCAGGTTCGAGTCCTGTTCCGGGCACAAAAATAAGCTACTGGTTTTCCGGTAGCTTTTTTATTTATTTTGTGGGAAGAGCCGGTTGGGTTTAAACCTGAAAAAGAATTTCTATGATTATTTTGTCCCGCGATTAAACCTTTTTCAGGGAGGCACGTCTTACTACCAAATAAATTTTTCATAGGTTTAGATTAGGTGGAAGCGGGGAGTTGCAAAACTCCCCGCTTTTTTTTGTATGCTAATGCTAAACGGCGCATGGTTTACAAACCATGCGCCGTCTTTCTGTTCCGTTAACCGTTGACCGTTGACCGTTCTCCGTTGCTTATGATAAAAATCCCAGCAAAATCCCTGCGGCCACTGCGCTGCCGATAACGCCGGCGACGTTGGGCCCCATGGCGTGCATGAGCAGGTAATTGGTTCTATCGTACTCTAACCCGAGGTTGTTCGATACGCGCGCGCTGTCGGGCACGGCCGATACGCCGGCATTTCCGATAAGCGGGTTAATCTTGTTACCCTGTTTTAAAAACAGGTTGAAGAATTTCACAAACAGCACGCCGGCGGCGGTGGCTATCATAAAGGAAATCGCCCCCAGTATGAATATTTTGATGGAGTTCCATTGCAAAAACTTGTCGGCTTGCGTCGATGCGCCCACCGTGATGCCAATCAGTATGGTTATGATGTCAATCAGGGGGCCGCGGGCTGTTTCGGCAAGGCGGCGCGTAACGCCGCATTCTTTAAGCAGGTTGCCGAAGAACAGCATCCCCAGTAGCGGAATGCCGGAAGGCACTAAAAATGCCGTGAGCAGGAACCCGAGTATCGGGAAAAAGATTTTTTCGCGTTGCGATACCACGCGGGGCGGCTTCATGCGAATTACGCGTTCTTTTTTCGTGGTGAAAAGCCGCATGATGGGCGGCTGTATTACCGGTACTAAGGCCATGTACGAATAAGCCGATACGGCGATAGCGCCCAACAAGTCCGGCGCCAGGCGCCCCGAAAGGAAGATAGCGGTAGGGCCGTCGGCGCCGCCAATGATGCCGATAGCGCCGGCTTCATTGGCCGGAAACCCGAAAAGCAATGCCAGCCCGTATGCGCCGAAAATGCCGAACTGTGCCGCCGCGCCAATCAGCATCAATTTGGGATTGGAGATAAGCGCCGAGAAGTCGGTCATTGCGCCGATACCAAGGAATATCAGTGGCGGGTAAAAGCCCAGCCGTACACCCTGGTAGAGGATATTCATCACCGACCCTTCTTCGTATACGCCGATAGAAAGCCCTTCGAGAAACGGGATATTCCCAATGATAATGCCGAAGCCGATAGGGACTAACAGCATCGGTTCCCAGTCTTTCGTAATGGCCAAATAAAGAAATGCCAATCCGACCAGTATCATCACCATGTGCCCGAAGGTAAAGCTGGCAAAGGCGGTGTAACTTAAGAACTGCTGTAAATTATCTCCCAAGAAAGAAATGAATCCTTGATTTTCCATACTATCCAATGATTATAAGTTCTGCTCCTTCCAACACCGAATCGCCTTTGGCTACTTTGATAGCCGTGATTTTGCCGTCGCGGTCGGCTTCGATGCTGTTTTCCATTTTCATGGCTTCGAGTACTAACAGTTTCTGACCTGATTTTACGGCGTCGCCCACATTCACCTCTACCGACAGCACTACGCCCGGCAGCGGCGACTTGATGGCGGTAGCGTTTCCGCCGGTGGCCTGTTTCGTTACTACCGGCGCACCCACCGCATTGACCGGCGCGGCTACCGGCGGGTGCACTTTTGCCGTCGGCTTTGCCTGGCGGTCTACTTCTACCAGAAACGGCGTCCCGTTTACTTCCACTTCCAACGAAGCGTCTTCTATTTGGCCGATGACTACGCTATAATCGGCGCCATTTATTTTTAAGTTATATTCTTTTTTCATTTTTATACGAATTTTATACGAATTTATGCGAATTATGTTACTGTTTAGTGCCTACTGCTACTGCCTACTGTTTATGCGGCACTTCCCGCAGCCCGTATATTTTAGAACTCCAGGGCGAGTAGGCGCGAGTTACCTTGTTAATGGTTAATATGGTATTTTCTATATCATGCGCTTCTTCCTGCTGGGCATATAAATAAAGCGCAGCGGCCACTGCGGCGTATACTTCGCCGGGCGCGTCCTGCGCCACAGCTACTACATCCGGCGAGACGCCCGCCTTTTCAGCTTTCTTGCGTCCCGAATTGATAGATGCGCGGCCGATATTTTTGAATACAACATACAATAAAATCAACGCGATAAAAACTACCAACATGGCCGTAATCGACATAATCACGCCGTAGGGGTCGAATTGCTTAAACCGTTGCGCCGCCGCTTCGCTGTCAAGAATGACGTTATTGCTGCTGGGCGTGGTTTTGGCTAAAAACGCCCACCCGTTGTCGCCGCCGATGTTCTCGCCGTCCATTAAGCGTCCATACGATACATTGTTGGAAGGATAGAACGGGATGCTTCCTTTCTGCACCACATGGTCGCCATTGTCGTCGGTGATATAGTCCATTATCGGGAAAGGCCCTTCGCCGGTGGGGAAGTGCAAACTGTCAATGACGTCGCGGCCGTTGCTGCTGGTAAGATACAAGGTATTGGTTTCCTCTAGCGTGAAATTGATGTGAAACGTTCCGCGTAGCGGCATATTATCCGCCCAAAGCACGATATGCTGGCGCGGCTTGATTTTCGTGAGTACATCGCCTTTCGGGATGCGGTATTTCTTCAGGTTGTTCCGGTCGTTCGACACATAGCAACCGCCAATGTCCACCGTTCCGCGGGAGGTATTGAACAGTTCAATCCAGCCGTGCTTGTGGCCATAGTCGTCTTCGTAATCGTCGATATTGTACACCAGTATTTCATTGAAGCACATGTCCGACTGGCTTTGCGCCGCCGCCTGCCCGCCCGCAAAAAGAAGGCAACCCGTCAATAAATATATGTATAATTTACTCCTCATGCTCTAACTTTTAGTTTTTAACTTTTAGTTCTCAGTTCTACAAAGGCAGGTTATCGTGTTTCTTCGCCGGGTTGGAGAGCTTTTTGGTGGCCAGCTGCTGCAATGCGCGGATAACGCGGAAGCGCGTGTTACGCGGCTCAATCACGTCGTCGATATATCCATATTTAGCGGCATTGTAGGGGTTGGCAAAGGCTTCGCGGTATTCCTGTTCTTTTTCGGCGGCGAATTTTGCGGGGTCTTCGGCAGCGGCGGTTTCTTTGCCGTACAGCACTTCTATCGCGCCCGACGGCCCCATGACGGCGATTTCGGCGGTAGGCCATGCGTAATTGATATCGCCGCGCAGGTGTTTGCTGCTCATCACGCAGTAAGCGCCGCCATACGATTTGCGCAGCGTTACTGTTACTTTCGGAACAGTCGCTTCGCCGTAGGCATAGAGCAATTTTGCGCCATGCAGGATAATCCCGCCGTATTCCTGCTGCGTGCCGGGCAGGAAGCCGGGCACATCGACCAGCGTTACTATCGGAATATTGAATGCATCGCAGAAACGCACAAACCGCGCCGCTTTCCGCGCAGAGTTAATATCCAAACAGCCGGCCAGTATTTTTGGCTGGTTGGCGACAATCCCCACCGACAAGCCGTTGAAGCGAGCAAAGCCGACGATGATATTCGGCGCATAATCCTTATGCACTTCCAAAAACTCGCCGTTGTCCACAATACCGCCGATGACCTGATACATGTCATAGGGTTTGTTGGGGCTGTCGGGAATAATGTCGTTCAGCGCATCTTCCAGCCGATCGATAGGGTCGGTGCAGGGTTGCAGCGGCGCTTCTTCCAGATTGTTTTGCGGCAGGTAGCTCAACAGCCGCCGGATGAGTTTCAATCCTTCTTCTTCCGTTTCCACTGCGAAATGCGCTACGCCGCTTTTCGAGGCGTGCACACTGGCGCCGCCCAGCTCTTCCTGCGTAACGTCTTCGCCCGTGACGGTCTTTACTACTTTGGGGCCGGTGAGGAACATATAGCTGGTGCCTTTGGCCATCACGTTAAAGTCCGTGAGCGCGGGCGAATACACCGCGCCGCCGGCACAGGGGCCGAAGATAGCGGAGATTTGCGGCACTACGCCCGATGCTAAAATATTGCGCTGGAAAATTTCGGCATATCCCGCCAATGCATTTACGCCTTCCTGGATACGCGCGCCGCCGGAGTCGTTCAGCCCGATAACCGGAGCACCCATTTTCATGGCCTGATCCATGATTTTGCAAATTTTCATGGCAAAACTTTCGGACAGCGAGCCGCCGAAAACGGTAAAATCCTGTGCAAACACATAGACCAACCGTCCGTCGATGGTGCCATAGCCGCTGACAACGCCGTCGCCGAGGAAGGTGCTGTCCTGCATGTCGAAGTTGGTGCAGCGGTGCGTTACAAACATGTCGAACTCTTCGAAACTGCCGCCGTCGAGCAACATGGCGACGCGTTCGCGGGCGGTATATTTTCCTTTTTGA
Source organism: Prevotellaceae bacterium (assembly GCA_031287815.1). Lineage (GTDB taxonomy): Bacteria > Bacteroidota > Bacteroidia > Bacteroidales > UBA932 > JAIRKX01. The sequence goes on along the minus strand of JAITSM010000013.1, from coordinate 2,207 downwards.
TGCTGGGAGTCGATACGTTTTTGCCCGCCCCCGAGACGCGCTGTTTCACGTAATTTAATCAACGCTTTTACTGATTCTACTTGATTACTCATATCTTTTTGTTTTTATTTTTCGCATAATTCCATTAGCACGCCCAAGGTTGATTTCGGATGAAGGAAAGCAATGTTCAATCCTTCGGCGCCTTTGCGCGGGTTTTTATCCAGCAGCTGGACGCCTTTGCCGGCCAGTTCGTCCAGCGAAGCCTGTAGCCCTTGCGCAGCAAACGCTACGTGATGTACGCCTTCGCCGCGTTTTTCAATAAATTTGGCAACGGGGCTTTCGGGGCTTGTAGGCTCCAGCAACTCAATTTTGGTTTGCCCGAGCATAAAAAAAGCGGTCTTCACCTTTTGCTCGACCACTTCTTCGATGTTGTAACATTTCAACCCCAGTACATTTTCGTAAAAGGGAATGGCGTCTTGCAGCGATTTTACTGCGATGCCGATGTGTTCAATGTGTGATAAATTCATAGGAATATTATTTTTTGATTTTTAATCTTAAAATTCAGGGGGGCAAATTTACAATTATTTTACGAAAAAACCTAATTTTAGTTACAATTGTCAGGGTCGACGCATTTAGATTTTGATAAGTTCTAAAAGGAAGCCCCGAAGGGGCGAAATTTTCATAACCCCATGCAAGTGCAGCGGAGCGGAACGCAGCATGGGGCTACAAACCTGTACGCCTTGCACTCGCGCAGAGCACCCGCTTTCCGCTATGCACGGACAGTGCGCCGCGCGAAAGGCAGTGGGGGCTTCTTCCGCAGGCTGCGCTGCGCTTGCCTGCGGTTGTGCATATTTCGCCCCTTCGGGGCTTTTTTGAGTTAAGAACTAAAAGTTAAGAACTAAAAGTTAGCTGGCGCCAGCCAACTTTTAACTTTTAGTTCTTAACTCAAAAAAATCCGCCGGCATGTTTCCATGCCGGCGGTTTTCATTACTTCCTCTCAGCACCCCCCCCTCGCCTTTAGGAGAGGGGGCAGGGGGTGAGGTTAAAGCGGCGTCAGCCACTGCCCACTGCCCACTGCTACTGGGTTTACGGTATCACCACCTCCACTATCGGGCTGTACGGCCCTTTCTCGCCTCTGGTGTTCTCCCAGCAGAGGGAATAGTAGAAATGCTTGCCGCGGTCGTGTCCCTCGAAGTCGAGGGTGAAGGGCGAGCGGGTGTCGAACGACGAGTGGGTGAGCGCACTGATGTCCACCGGGGCGATGTCCAGCACCGCCCAGCGGATTTCCGCACCGTGCTGCCCGGGGGGCTTGGCTTTCGCCGTTTCTTCGTTGCTGTGCTGGTCGGAGAAATAAATAATCACCCGGCGTTGCGTGCCCGTGTCCACGTGGCTGGCGGGACTGGTCGTCGCTACCGGCGACGGCGTGCGGCTGCTGCTCGGACGTTTCGGCAGGCCCATTGACTGCAGGTCGTCGTCCGTGACCACCGGGCTGTTCTTCAACGTCCCGGTGTAGAGTATGCGGTACAGGGGCTTCAGGACAGCTTCCGCTTCTTCCAGTTTCGTGATGATTATGTCCGTGCGTTCATGCGGATTCGACCACGCGACGTAGGCCGAACCGTAATTATTGAACGCTGGCGTAAACACCGTGTCGAACCAGATGCCTTGCGGAGAATCCGGAGCCAAACCCATGCGCGCACGATTACCCGGAGCTAACGCGTAGTTCCAGGTCAGCACAACCTGTTTGTACAGGTCTTCATGGTTGCGAGGCAACCAATCTCTTTTTTTGTCCATGGTTGTATTTGGTTTTTGTTTACAACTTATTGTTTTTCTTAGTTATTTTCTACCTTACGCCTTCTTCAGGCGTGGTTCCGCAGCGCGAATGTTTACTGTCGCAGCGCGAATGTTTACTGTCGCAGCGCGAATGTTTACCGTCGCAGCGCGAATGTTTACCGTCGCAGCGCGAATGTTTACCGTCGCAACGCGAATGTTTACTGTCGCAGCGCGAATGTTTACTGTCGCAGCGCGAATGTTTACTGTCGCAGCGCGAATGTTTACTGTCGCAATTCGACCGTTTGGCTAAACTTTCCGCCTTACGGCGGTCGAAACTGCTCAAATTTTAAACCCTTTTTATTTTGCATTGTTTTTTTTCTGTTTAAGGTTTAAAGCAGGGTGGCACGATTATACCCCTAAGGTTGCATTGACACCCCTTTCCTGCTTCCAGCTTTTTC
>JAITSM010000162.1 GCA_031287815.1 Prevotellaceae bacterium | reverse complement strand
GGTAACGGTCGAGGGGTTAGTCGTTACATAAAAGCCGCGCCCGTTTAGCGAAGCAGGGTCAATGCTGCCGGCAGTAGCCGTAGCCCCGCTGATAATGGCTTTTTCAAATGTTCCCGGAGCAGTTCCCGCCACCGGGCACAAATCCACAAACACCCATACGCGATTGGCGGCGGCAGTGCCAGTCCACGATACTTTAAAGGTTACCTTTTTAGTGGAATAATCTACGCTCAGCGGCGTAACGGTTACGGCGGCAGACAAGCCGCCCGCCCCCAAAAGGGGAAACAATAAAAGAGAAAAGAAAATTTTTTTCATAATTTTTTATTTTTTAATTGTTATTATTTTGCAGCCACAGGGTTGTTTTCAAACACAAACTTTTCCATATAAAACAACCCCCTGCTGCGATTTTTTGTTCGCTGCCAATCATTGCAGAAAGTTTTGTTAAATTTTTCCTGCAATTTGTTTCTTTAACTTTTACCGTGATTTTTTCCTGATTCCACTAAAAAGCCAAGAGCGGAAGTGAGAGCTATACTCATTGTTAATCGAGGTTCGGGAAACCCACCATGCAAATAAGTATAGCAACCTACATCCACTCTTGGCAAGATTGCTTTTACTTATATTCATGCATGGTTGAAATTTTCCCGATTTCGATTAACACATCGAATAAAAGTTAAAGCGATATATTTTTTATATCATTTTCAAAATGTCAAGGAGCAAGTAATAACCGCTGCAAATATATTACTTTATTTTTTAATTGCAACTATTTTTGAAAAAATTTTTTTGTAAGGTGATTCCGGCGCCAGCCGCACTAACCTCTAATAATGGTGAAGGGTGAAGGGTGAATGGTGAATGGTGAAGGGTGAAGGGTGGCGCCAGGCCACTAACCACTATCCACTAATAATTCCTCCGTTTCCCTGCCGCAGGGCATTCATCCCTTTCCTCCCTTTCCCCGCCCGCAGGGCATTCATCCCTTTCCTCCTCTTCATCGCCCGCAGGGCATTCTCCATTCTCCACTCTCCATTCTCCATTAAAATAGTATCTTTGCCGGAGAAAAAATAATTCATAATTTCTAATTTATAATTCCTGATTTTTATGAATACGTACGACCAACGCGGTGTGTCGGCCACCAAGGAAGAGGTGCACCGGGCAATAAAAAATATTGATAAAGGCCTTTTTCCCGGCGCATTTTGCAAGATTATTCCCGACGTTCTCTCCGGCGATCCTGATTATTGCGTGGTGATGCATGCCGACGGCGCCGGCACCAAATCCGCGCTGGCGTATGCCTACTGGCGCGAAACGGGCGACCTGAGCGTGTGGAAAGGCATTGCGCAGGACGCGGTGGTGATGAACCTCGACGACCTGCTGTGCGTGGGCGTTACGGACACGGTGCTGCTTTCTTCGACCATCGGGCGGAACAGGCTGCTGGTGCCGGGCGAAGTGATCGCCGCGATTATCAACGGCACGCAGTCCTTTGTGGGCGACATGCAGCGGCTCGGCGTCGGGTTGCACCTGTGCGGCGGCGAAACGGCCGACGTGGGCGACCTGGTGCGCACCGTCATTGTAGACAGCACGGTTACCGCCCGCCTCCGCCGCAGCGACGTGATCGACAACGCCCGCATCGCCGCCGGCGATGTGATAGTGGGGCTGGCGTCGTTCGGGCAGGCGGCTTATGAAACGGAATACAACAGCGGAATGGGCAGCAACGGGCTGACTTCCGCCCGCCACGACGTGTTCGCCCGCTACCTGGCTATGGCTTATCCCGAAACCTTTGATAACGGCATCCCCGAAGCGCTGGTATACGCCGGCAGCAAGCGGCTGACGGATATAGAGCCCGTCACGGGAATGACTTACGGGAAACTGGCGCTGTCGCCTACGCGCACGTATGCGCCGGTTATCCGCGAGCTGCTGCAAAAATACCGCCCGGAGATTCACGGCATGGTGCACTGTTCCGGCGGCGGGCAAACCAAAGCGTTGCATTTTGTGCATAACGCGCATGTCATAAAGGACAACCTGTTTCCGCTGCCGCCGCTGTTCCGCATCATTCAGGCGGAAAGCCGCGCCGGCTGGCGGGAAATGTACAAAGTTTTCAACATGGGGCATCGCATGGAACTGTACGTTCCCGAAACTATTGCCGGCGAACTGATTTCCCTGGCAAAAAAATACGCAGTGGGCGCCCGCATCATAGGACGCGTGGAAGCCGCTACCGGCGCGCATTTGACGATTAAAAGCCCTCAGGGTGTTTTTCTTTATGAATAAAGTTTTTTTTGTTATATCCATTTTTTATAATACTTTTGTATGCTTTTTTTCGGTAAACGGCCTTTCCGTTTATTGTGCTTCTCGAGGTAAAAGCGCTACTGTTAACGTTTCTACACTAACAGTAAATTTAGGAACTGATTTATGAAGTGAACCAAAAATCTACGCTGGGGTAGGTTGAGCGCAGTGACGAACTATGTTGAATTTTATCAAACGAACGAAAGAACCGACTTTTGTTATTACTAAAACGATTGACACCAATTTGCCGTTAACTTATTTTGAGGGTAAAATCACCGTGGTGGAAACGGAAAAACAAGTGGAAAAAGCGATACAGTATTTAAATTCGCAACAAACAATAGGTTTTGATACCGAAACCAAGCCGTTGTTTATTCCCGGAAAACGCAACGGGAATCCGGTAGCCCTGCTGCAGCTGTCCACCGGCAAGCGCGCTTACCTGTTCCGCCTGAACAAACTGGGCATGCCCGCCGCCCTGCGCGAGCTGATGAGCAATAAACACATATTGAAAATCGGGGCGGCTATCCACGAAGACTTGCGGCAACTGCAAGCGCTCGCCCCCTTCAAAGCCGCCGGGTTTGTGGATATCCAGCGCATCGTTCAGCATTACGGAATAGAAGACAAAGGCGTTAAAAAATTAGCGGCGATTGTCCTGCAAGTACACATCTCCAAAAACCAGCAACTGTCGAACTGGGAAAACCCGGTGTTGACAAAATCCCAATGCCGTTATGCCGCCACCGATGCATGGGTATGCCGTGAAATATTTTTACGCCTGCAAAAGATAAAAAACCTCACTCCGGCGGAATTGCAACTGCGTTAAATTATGTACCCTGTCATTTATCTGAAAAAAGGCCGCGAAGAAGCATTGGGGCGTTTTCATCCTTGGATATTTTCCGGCGCCGTAGCTTCGATGGAAGGCGCGCCGCGCGAGGGCGAAACAGTAGAAGTGCGTTCCGCCGCAGGCGGTTTCTTAGCGTTGGGGCACTGGCAGCCCGGCTCCATCGCCGTACGGATATTAACTTTCGAGCCTTGCCGGATAGATGCGGGCTTCTGGTTGGGCGCCCTGCAAAAAGCCTTTCGCGTACGGCAAGCATTGCAGCTGCCCTGCCCCCCTCATACTTCCGCTTACCGCCTGGTACACGGCGAGGGCGACTTCCTGCCCGGCCTGGTGATTGATATTTACGGCGCCGCCGCTGTAATGCAAGCCCATTCGGCGGGTATGTTTTTGGCGCGGAAAGAAATTGCGGCGGCATTGCAGGAAATATACGGCGGCGCGTTACAATGCATTTACAACAAAAGCGCCGCTACCGCGCCTTTCAAAGCCGGCATGGAAGCGCAGGATGAATACCTTTTGAAAAGTACGGAAACTTCCGGCGAAGAAATTATTATGGAAAACGGGCGGCGGTTTATTGTGAACTGGGAAGCGGGGCAGAAAACCGGCTTCTTCCTGGACCAGCGCGACAACAGGCAGCTGCTGGCGCAATATGCCAAAGGGCGGAATGTCTTAAACCTGTTTTGCTATACGGGCGGTTTTTCGGTGTATGCGTTGTGTGGCGGCGCGGCGGCGGGTCATAACGTATGCCGGTCGCCGGCGGCCGTTGACCTTGCGTTTCGCAATATACAACTTAATGACATCGCCGCCGCGCCGCACCAGCCCTTCGTTGCCGACGCCTTCGAGTTTCTGCGCCGGAGTTCCGGCAACGACTATGACTTGATGATTCTCGACCCGCCCGCCTTTGCCAAGCATGCCGGTGCACGGAAAAACGCCTTGCAAGCCTACAAACGATTAAACGCCGCCGCATTTTCCAAAATTGCGCCGGGCGGCATTGTATTTACGTTTAGCTGCTCGCAAGCTGTTGGCAAAATAGATTTCCGCAATGCCGTTTTTTCGGCGGCGGCTATTTCCAAACGGCGCATCCGCATCCTGCACCAGCTCACGCAGCCCGCCGACCATCCGGTAAATATTTATCACCCCGAAGGAGAATATTTGAAAGGGTTGGTATTGTTGGTAGAGTAATCCTTTTTCCCCGATACGCAACAAAGCATGTAGTAAATCACAGCCGATGTACGGGAGGATGTCTAATTAAACGAAGACAGTCAAAGTTTCACAGATGTTAATGCAGCGCCTAATGCATGCAGGGTTTCCTCTATTTTGTTTGTCTGCATATCTGAAATATAGGTTATTCCTGCTTTGTATTGTCGCATCAGTGAAGGGTTAATTCCGGCTTTTTCGGCAAACTTCGATACATTGATCCAGTTATAGAAATTAAATAATGAAGCAATATCGTATTTATATTCAAATTCTATATTTTTCAGTTCATCCGGAATATCTTTCCCATTTTCCGTGTAGGAAAGGAACATTTCTGTAACAGAATTTTCAAAATCAGTTTTTGCTTCTTCTACTGTTTTGCCGTCACCAATAATAGTGTGTTCAATATCCGGAGTAAAGACGCCAAATGTGCCGTCTTTTCCCATTTCAATAAGTGCTGTTGTTTTCATATTATTTCATTTTTACGAATAATCCTAAAACCCGATTTGTTTTTTTAGTTTGTAATAAAGCCCAGTTTTTACTTCCTTTGCGTCGTGTCGTTCCATTTCAATGTAATAATTTTTATCAGGATGAGCATAGACATCATGCCTGCTGCCATGCCTTATAATATACCATCCTCTTTGTTCCGCTTTTTTTCTTAGTTCTGACCATTTCATGGTTTTATTTTAATTAGGATAACACAAAGGTATAACATATTCGCCATATATGCAATTTTTTTTGATAGGGAAGCATTTCGGAAAAAATCTGAGGAAAAATTTTGTAGATAAAAAATAAAATAATACATTTGCACCGACAGAACGTTCATTCTTATTTTGAAAAGGCATAATTATTATGCCGGCTTGTATTTAATTTGTAAAACATCGACAGTTTTAGTAATCATAAATCGGGCCTAAATCCATGCAGAACGTGGACTTTTGCTTATATGATTACGGGTAGTCGATGACCTTACAAATGATGAGTTGAGTTCACGTTTAATTTTTATTTTACCGAAAGTAAAAATTAAACGTGATTAAAACACAAAAACAAAAAATGTTTTTGTGCTTATTGGCAGCGACAGAAAAATCGCAGCGAGGGGGTTGTTTTATAAAAAAGTTTGTGTTTGAAAACAGCCCCAATGCTGCGAAAACAGAACATAGACAAAATGCCGATAAACTTTAAACATGAAACTATAAACCTTAAATAATAATAGTATGAATAAAATTTTCTTCTTCTTTGCAATGCTTGCAAGCGTTGTAGCAAGTGCACAAAGTGGCGTTACCGTTACGCCTGTTAGTGCAAAAAACAACGCCGTTACATTTAATGTATCATGGTTGAATAGCTCGCGCACCGGCACGTACAACTCCAAAGTATGGGTGTGGGTAGATTATCGCGAAGTAATCGACAATGCTCCGTCTGGAAGTTGGACGCGCGCATTGGTTTCCGGAACGCCTACAGCTACTGCCGGCACTCCTTCGCGCGAAACAGGAAACGACAAAGGCTTTTGGTTGCAAGGCACGTCGGGAAGCTCCGGTACTTACAATGCTACGGTAACCGTACAACTAAGCAACGTCCCTGTCCAGTTCAATTGGTGCGCCTATGTTTCCGACTGCCCGCCCACTATTAAGTTTTCTACCCAGCGCGATTTGACGCTGACCGGCACCATTCCGTTTATTATTACTTATACGGATAACAGCACGGTTACGGTAAATGCCACAAGCTTCACGCTGGCTTCCGGTCAAACGTTTAAGACCGTTACTGATGCGACTTTTTGTCCTACGTATGTCAATAATACTATTAACGGCATTATTCCGACGGTGGGTACAGACAAAGGATCTACAACGATTAGTTGTAATGGTTCGACCTTGTACGTTCAGAGTGCAACCAATGGCTCATCCCCATGGTTACCGAATAATTATTGCCCGGTGGGATGGCGCTGGCCCAACAATACAGAGCTGTGTTGCATTACTAGTGCTGGTATGTTTCGAACTCTGCTTAATAAATGGTGGTCGTCGAATGAATATAACGCATCAAACGGCGTGTCCGGTGGATATACCTGCCAATCGGGGTACTCGAACGTATCAGACTGCTGTGCCGCCGCTACCGGATGTTGCGGATACGCTGGCTTTAGAAGTGGGACCTTTTACGTGGCACGGATGCAAAACCCCAGTAGTAAATCTACTCTTGTGAATGTACTGTGTGTAAAAAATTGATGATAATGTATCAAAAAATCGCTATATTTACACAAATTATTAAAATCATATTTAAGTTCTTTGATATAGACGCGTAATGTGGAGTTTTATTTTTTGTCGTAGAACTTGTCGAAATTTCAGAACGGAATAAAAGCGAAAGAGCATAAACAACGCGGGCAGCAAGCGCAGTAATGCGCTTGCTGTTTTTTGCACAAATGCTATATTCTTTAAATTTGGACACTCGCAAAAAACAAGCCGCCGCAATTCTTTGCGGCGGCCTGCTTTCTTTTTCGCAATGGTTGGTTGTGCGTTTGGTGATCCTATCATTTTCCTGGCATCAGAAAAGAAGGTAATAAGATGGCATTTTCGGTGTTTCTTTCCATTTCTTGGTATTTTAAGAAACATGTTATATCTTTGTACCAAAATTGGTATGCGTAAAATTTGTAAAGATTATGGAACAGGTTATTCAAGTTTCAAGTCGGGAATTCCGAACAAAACAAAAGGATTATTTCGACCTTGCGGACAGCGGAGTGAGGATTATTCTCCGACGCGGCCGGAAACAGGCATATATTCTTAATCCGGTGGATGATGAGGATTTGTTTTTATCTCCCGCGTTGAAGGCGAGAATAGACAAAGGTTTGCAAGAAATTAAAGAGGGGAAGGGCAAAGACTATACCTTAGAAGAATTGAGGGGGAAAATGGGGCTATGACCTATCGATTAATATTACTGCCCGATGCCGAGCATGATTTGGAAACCCATATAAAAGCTGGCAATAAACAGCTATTGAAGAAAATTTTTGCGCTATTCGAGGAACTGAAACAGCACCCGCAAACAGGAACCGGGAAGCCTAAGCCACTAAAATATCAACAAGCGAGGCTATGGTCGCGCCGGATTGATGATAAGCATCGCATGATTTACACAATAGAAAACGAAGATGTAACAATACACGTTATTGCGCTATGGGGACACTATGATGATAAATAACTCTGAGATCAGAGTTATGCCATCATCTTCGTGGCCTTAGGAAAATGGTGGCGGTGTTTTTTTTTCGATGTTCTGCAAAGTCTCAAAAAATTATTAAATAAAAAACAAAAACCCATGAAAAAACTATTACTGTTAATTTTATTTTTACCCGCCATAGCAACGGCGCAATGGAGTGTTACTCCTGAAGTGGGGGTTTTGTTTTCCGGCGCCACGAGTGAGGACATGGAGTTTAGAACTTCTGATAATCAATATATTTCTACAGAATCTCTAAAGTCTAAATTTAAAACGGGGTATAGTTTTGGCTGCAAGGTTGGATACAGGATTCTATTTGGATTGAAATTTTCTTCGGGAATATATTATACAAATGAGTCCTATGATTTTACTTCCGGATGGTATTCCGATGACAGGAGTGTTAGATTGGTTTTTTTTAATATAAAATATGGCAGTTTGTCCATGCCTGTTTTGTTGGGGTATGAACATTATTTTGGGAAGGTGTTGCTATCGGCGAATGCGGGGGCGGCTTATAATTATGGGCTAACTTTGTTTGTGGGGGATGAAGCTAATGCTTTTCCGACATTAAAGGGTAGAAACGCCGTGAATATTATAGCGGATATTGGCGGAGGATATAAAATATCAGAAAGGTTTGTGTTGAAATTGATGTTTGATTACAGCCAGCGAATGGGCTATTTTAAATTTGTCGGGGGCGATAATAATATCACGCTCGGGAAGCCTTACCATATCGGAGTTAAGGCGGGGGTAGAAATATTGCTGTGAGTTCAGGCTTTACTTTTTTTGCAAAGCTTAAAAAATCGATTTAAAGATTCTAAGTTTCCAGTTTTCCCACGTGTGCCGGGCCATGTGGAAGGTGAGGTTTTGGGAAATGCCGGAGAGGTCGGCTATTTCCTTAAGATAGGCGTTCGTCTTTTGATTTGATACTATCGGGAAGCAAAAGCCCTGCCTTTGGCCCTCGTACTTTTTAAGGATTTCTTTGGCTTTTGTCAGCAGGAGTACCAGCGCCCTCTCATCAGTCTTTATCCGGTGTGTCTTTATAAATTCCCGGCCGTGTTCTTCTACTATGTTCGCCGGGCGAAGCTCCGAGATGTCGGAATACGCCAAACCGGTGTAGCAAGAGAACAGGAACATATCTTTGACAAATTGCAATCTCGGAATAGGAAATTCCCTCATCTCTATTTGTGCCAGCTCCTCCTGCGTGAGATATTTTCTGTCATGGTATCTTGGACGCTTTCTTTTAAACTTTAAGTATGGGTTTTTCTCTATAGGAAATAAGTCTAAACGTATAGCCCTCGCAATATAGGCGACAGTGGTAGCATGGAATTTATCAATAGTGCTTTCTTTCAATCCTTTTTCAATCAGTTCTGAATTGGCGCGCTGTATCCCATACGCTGAAACAAAAACCCGCTTCTAATTTGATTTTTAGAAACGGGGTTTGGTGATCCGCCCGGGGCTCGAACCCGGGACCCCAACATTAAAAGTGTTGTGCTCTACCAGCTGAGCTAGCGAATCGTTCCGGCGCTTTTTTCAAAAGCGGATGCAAAGGTAGTATTTTTTTCAGAAGTATCAAAACAAAATTTCATCTACTTCCCAAATTGTTGTAATTTCAGCTCGGTAAGCGCCCGCTTGGTGTCAAGCGTGAAGTCGCTCGTCATTATCCATGTGTAGTAGGTTGGTTCTTCTTTCAGCACCTCCGTTACGCGCTTGCCTTTGTGCTTGCCGAAAGTGATTACAGCGTCCCCATTATCATCAAGCACAAAGCGCCCGGCATAGTCCAGTTGCCGTTTGTCATTGGATAAGGCGGAGAGATGCGCCATGTCGTTTTGTAGCGTATCATATTTGTCTAACTGGGCTTGCAATACTTCGTAGGTAGCCCGCGTATCGGCTTCGGCGCTGTGTGCGTTTTCCAGTACTTTGTTACAATAAAACCTGTAAGCGCCGGAAAGCGTACGCGGCTCCATTTTATAAAATATAGCCTGCACGTCTATTAGCTTGTGTTTGCGGAAATCGAAGCGCACGCCGGCGCGGATAAATTCTTCGGCTAAAATGGGAATGTCGAATTTAAGCGCATTGTAGCCGGCAATATCGCATCCTTCCATATAAGCCGCCAAACTCTTCGCCACTTCGGGGAACGTCGGGCAGTCCACCACGTCGGCGTCGGTAATGCCGTGCAGCGCTTGCACGGCTTTGGGAATAGGAATGGTTGGATTGATACGGCGCGTTTTACATTCTTCGCTGTGATCGGGCAATATTTTCAGAATGCTTATTTCTACTATCCGGTCTTTTGCGATATCCAGCCCGGTGGTTTCGACATCAAAAAAAACAATAGGGTTCTTCAGGTTTAATCTCACGGCAGTAGTGTCGGTAAAGTTGTTTTTAATTGGTCGATAGTAGTATTTTTCAAGACAATCTTTTTCTCGTTATCCAGCAAATAGATTGTCGGGATGGCGTGGATGTCGTACTTGGCATAGATATTTTCGGTTTCGTCCGGCGACCAGACATTGATCCAGTCGAATTGGTATTTTTCGGTAATGTAGGGCAGCCAGTCCGTTTTGTTTTTGTCTACATACACGGCATATACCTGCAACCCCTTGTTGCGGTACTCCTGATAGGTTTCCCAAAGGATAGGGGTTACCATTGCGCAGGTTCCGCACAACGGATTGAAGAAATACAGTACCGTGTAGGGCGCCTGTACGTCGTGCAGTTCGATGAATTGCCCGTTCGGGTCTTGCAGTTTCAAGTTGGTAGCTGTCGAGCCGAAGGGATTCAGTTTATCCAGCCTTGCGGCTTCCCTCACTTTGGAAACATAGGCTTCGTCGGTCCATGCATCGGCGTCCAGCACCACATATTTATCGGCAATATCCAACGCAACAGGTTCTATTTCGGGATAGGGCGCATTGCGGAAAAAGTTGTAAAGGTAGCGTACCGTAAATTCGTACACTTCCCGGTTTACTTTGGCTTTGTCAACCAAAAAAGCTACTTGCGCCTGCAACACCTCTTTTTCCGGCGGAAGCACTTGTGCAAAGTACGTGGAGAATAAATTGGTCAGTACCGGAATGCGCAGCAGGCGCACGTCGGAGAAATTTATATTGTCAAAAAAATGTTCTTTATAAAAGTTCATAAAGTAAGCCTGCCGCAACGAGTCGGGGTTGGGCGACATGGGGGAGATATTCGGCTCCGGCGCTTCCGGCTCCTGCATGGACTGGAAAAAGAACGACAGCGTGGTGCCCGGGAAATCCTCCTGGATACCGCTGATACGTTCCTTGACCTGCTGGTTTATTTGCTGCATCTGTGCGGTAATGGAGTAGGCCGAGTCGGGATTTTGCCGGTAGAGCTGCATCCGTTCTTGAAGCCGTTGGGCAAGTTGCCGGACAGTGCTGATAAAATGCATATAACCGGCAAAGCCTTCGTTTTCCGGCGACCCTTTCACGGTGAGCGAAGGCAGCACCTGCGCCAGGTCGAACGTTATCGAAAAGCGTTGCGGCGTGCCGTCGGTAATAAAGAAATCCACCTTGCTTTCACCTACGTTGATGTCGTACATGCCGGCCATAAGCGGTTGTTCGCCTTTAAATATAACTTTCCCGCCGGCGTCCAGCTGAAGTGAATCGAGTGGGGCGGTTTCCGCATTTACGTAGCGGTTCAGCCGCACCAGCTCATTTTGTTTTGCGCCGGTAATTTGGACTTCGATAGCATACCCCGTCTTCGGGGCAGCGCTTTTTTTCTGCGATGCAGCTTCTATCCATACGCTGCATAATAATACGGCTAAGGAAACCGTCAGTAATTTTTTCATTTGTATTTAATTTTTAATTTTAATGTGCTAATGTGACTAATGTGCTAAT
>JAITSM010000147.1 GCA_031287815.1 Prevotellaceae bacterium | reverse complement strand
GGTATTCGGATGAACAATCAAAAACCAATTAACAATTACAATCATGAAAACAATTCTTTTCTTTTTTGCCTTGCTTGCAGGCATAACCGCAAGCGCCAATGTATACATCACGCCGCTCTCGACGGACTATATCAACAAAACCGTAACCTTCCGTGTGGAATGGACAGGCGACGTCGCCAACAACCGTGTCTGGGTATTCGTGGATTTGTGCCCTGTGGACGGAACGACATCGGGCTCGTTTACCAAAGCCGTCATCAGCGGGGCAACGCACACCGCCGGCGGCATTGACGCCTCCACATTACCCGGTCGAGGCTTTTATGTAACTGCAAACCTAACCACCGTCAGTGTCACGTTAAGCAACGCTGTGGGTCAATTTAACTGGTGCGCCTATGGTAGCGATTTTCCGCCCAATGCAAAGGATGACGGCAGCGGCGGCTACATATTAAGAGGTTCGCTGCCGTTTACTATAACTACCACTTCCGGCGCAGTGGAAGTACCCACTTATGGTTATACCGGCGGCGTGGTTACCGCCCTCACCGACGCTACCGGCGAGCCGGGTATCTTATGTGGCGGGGAAAATGAAAGTGCGGGTTTGTTGGGTTGTTGTAAGGCGGGCTTGATGAATTGCGACGGATTGTGTCAAAGTAGTTGTAAATCCCAAAAGCATAGCTACTGTCGCCTACCGTGCTTCTCAGTGGCAGGATACAAGGGCGAGTATGAGTACTGGCCAAACCAATTTTGGTCTCAATATAAATCGGTGCTAACTTCTGAAAATGCGTGCGAGCAACTCGCCACTGAATTAGGTTATAAATATTACGGGTGGATCCCCCAAAGTTCGAGCCACTATGACTGTTGCATGTGCAAAAACTTGAAATTAGAATAACAAATAAGTGGTGAAAACATAAAGATAATGGCATTTTTATAAACACCAACTACCGTTGCGCCTTGTTCCCCTCAGGGCTTCACTGTGCAGCCGCAAAAAACTAAAATGTTCTTTACATACAACAGGGGCAAAATAAATATAGCCCCTATTTCCCTCCGTTCAATAGTATAACATTAAAAGATATTGAACGGTTAAGGTGTCAAAGCACCACGAAAAAGAGGAGCTATAATCTTCTTTGGTGCACAGGCACCTTTTATATTAAAGCGGACACAAAAATACAAAAAAATATGAAACTAAAACTTATAGGGCTAAAAATACACTTGTTTTTGCTGCGGGTAACGGCGGAGGTAAACATGCCGGTATGGTTACAGCTATTGTGGGAAGTGATTTTTAAAAGTTAAGAGTTAAAAACTAAAAGTTAAAAGTTGGCTGGCACCTGCTTTAATGGAGAATTGAAAATGGAAAATGGAGAATTGGCTTGCGCCTCAAGAGACATTTTCAATTCTCCATTAAAAAACCCTTCACTGTCCCGTAGGGACAATATGTTGGTAGAACTATGCATAAACATCTCATCCTGCCGTCCCCTGGGACGGAATGTGAAAATAGCACATGGCGTACCTCCGCCCCTGTTCAGACGAGGTTATACCTCGTCTGTCCGATCTCGACAGGTTATACCTGTTTTACGAGGCAAAGCCTCTGTGGATACTTCGGACGAGGTGCAACCTCGTCCGAACGGCGAGTGGCTGGGGGATGCGTTTTTCTACCCACATTTCGTCCCTGACGGGACGACGATGGTGGAACAATCATTTTTTTTCTACCCACATTTTGCCCCTAACGGGGCATTCTACATTTTCCATTAAAGTAGTTTAAGGTTTAAGGTTGCTAGCGCCAGCCCAATTAGTCACATTAGTCACATTAGCACATTCTCCATTAAAAAAACCCTTCGCCCTTCGCCCTTCACCCTTCACCCCTCACCCTCTTTTCACCTATCACTTGTTTGTTTCCCAAAAAAAGATTATCTTTGCAGTCCAAAATTTTTGAGCAATGAAAAGGACATATCAACCATCGCAACGTAAACGCCGCAATAAACACGGATTCCGCGAAAGAATGGCTACGGCTAACGGCCGCCGCGTACTGGCCGCCCGCCGCCGGCGGGGACGTAAAAAATTAACCGTATCCGACGAGCAAAAGTACTAAGAAGGGTAGGGGAGAGGGGCGTTTCCGCCCATTTGTAATTCCTGAATTAAATGCTGGATTTTATTCGCAGTCGTCGAGGCAGAGATAGCGTCGCGGCTCGGAGGTCTTTATCCGCCATGAAAGCAATATTTCGTGGGAGGTGGCGGCTTTGACCGATCTCAAATTCCACGTATACCCGAAAGAATATCCCAATCGCCATTGTTCGGTGATAAATAATCCGCCCATCGCTTGTATATTTCCCAGCCAGCCGGCGTTGGCGCCTATCCAGAACCGGTCGTACCGGTCTTTTACTGTCCGGTCGAGGCGTTCCAGCGAAACGGATTTTCGCGGAAACCGGAAGTATACGATTGCCCCGCTTTCGCCGTTGAAACGTTCGCTGGTGTACGAAACCAGCGCCAGCGGCATGATGGTTACCATTTCGTTGATGTCTACGCGTATGCTGGCGTATGCATTGAACGCGCGGCTGTAAGCGTATTCCACCTTTTCGGAGTCGATGTTCAGGTGCAGGGCGGAAAGCCCGGCGCGAATGCCTTCGTAGCGAAATTCCACGCCGGTGTCGAAGTCGGGCAGGAGCGTGCGCTCGTAGGCGGCGTATTCCGCCATATCATTCAGCCGTACGCTGGCGTCGTCGCGCCCCTGCGTCAGCAGGCCGCCCGCCAATCCGAAACTTAAGGCCATTTTCGTCCCCAGCTTCAAGTGGTAGGCATACGAAAGTTTTGCATTCAGGGTGTTGTAAAATCCGATATAGTCGTTGATGAGCGTGAATCCTGCGCCCGACGACATGGGGGCGAATAAATTTTGCGCGTTCAGGAATAATAGTCCGGGCGCTCCTTCCATGCCTATCCATTGTTTGCGGGCAATAGCGCTTGCTTCAAAATAATTGGTATTGCCGGTGGCGGCAGGGTTCATCAGCGAGCGGTTTAACCATTTGTGGTTATTGTCAAACCCGTCTTGTGCCGGCAGCGTGATAACCGTTGCCAGCAGCAGGGAGAGGGATACTATGAGGCGGTATGGCTTTTTCATTCAATATAGGCCGTTATTGGGGCAATACGGTTATATAGCCCGAAAAATAACGCGATGTATGATTCTGACTATTTCGTGGTATAATTACTTTATAAAAGTAGGTGCCTGACGGCGCCCGCCGCCCGCTTTTGTCAAAGCCGGCCCATCCGAGCCCTTCGTGTATCAGGTTTCCCCGGCGGTCGTATATTTCCAGTTGGAATTCCGACAAAAATACGCTGTTAAGCCCGCTGCTGCCCGGGATAAAAGCGTTGGGCGCCGACCAGGCAGGCGATAAAATATAGTTATAAACCGTCTGGCATTTGCCGGCGTCAATCACTTCTATGGTGAGCGGATAGTCGTGATAGTTGCCTCCCGACAGCTTGGGATACCCCACGATAGAGCCGTCGGTCTTAAATATCAATCCGGCGGGCAGCGTGCCGCTGATGGTGTAGGACACAGGGTATACGGCGTTTTCGGCGCTGAGGCGGAGGTCGTAGTAAGCATTGTTTTTGAAGGCTGGCATCTCTGCCGGTTTAATCGCTATCGACGGCCGGGAGAGCACCGTGATGCTTGCCGGCTCCGAGTCCCCGCATTCGTTGGAGGCCACGACCGTGTAAACTACCGGCGTGGCGGTGGTGATAACCACCGAGTCTATTTTCCTGCCGTCCGTAAACCATGCCGGCGTTCCGTTAAGGCTTTCCGTTACCAGCGTAATAGTCTCCCCGAGGCAGGCGGTGGTATCCTTGCGTACGCTGACAAAGGGCAAGGCGGTCATCGTTACCTGCACGGTGTCGGTGGCGGTGTTGCACCGGTTGCTTGCTATGACAATGTATGTGCCGGGGGCGGTTACCGGAAAAGTAGTGTGCTCTACCGGTGTGTAAGCGCCGTTGCCTTCTGCGTTTACCCAATCGAGGTTATCGCCCCGCCAATGTTTTACGCTTAATTCCAGTTCGCTTTTTTCGCATTTATTGATATTGTCCATCGCTTCCACCTGCGCCAGCAGGATGACATTTATCTCAATGGTATCGTAGGCGGCCGGGCAGGGGTTGTTGGTTACCGACACGATGTAAGTCGCCGATTCGGTTACAGTAATCACCGGTTCTATAATATTATTGCCAAAGGGGGGCGTCCATGCCACCGTGCCTGTCCGTTCATAATCCTTTAAGGCCAGTGTTACCGTTGAGCCTTCGCATATTTCGCTGAAAGGTTCTTTTACCTCCACGTGCGGAAGGGCGGATAGAAATACGGAGTTGGTAGTAGATTCTATGCCGCACGTATTCTCGGCGGTTAAGGTAAAGGTAAATGTTCCGGCGGCGGGGGTGTTATACACCGTATCGGGCTGGTTAATTTCAACGCCTCCCGGCAATATCCATTTATAGGTGGTAAACTGTTCCACCGCCCGCAGGGGAATGTAGTTCTGGCAATAGGTCGCCCCGGGCGTAGGGGCTTCAAAGGCCGGGCTCGTGCTGGTCTGGAAAATTACTTTTAACATTTCGGGCGATCCTTCGGCCGTAGTCATTTCGGAGCACAGGTAGGCATAGCGGGCTTCTACCTGGTAGTATTTTTCCGGCGAATCCTGCAAGTTCGGGGCAATAGCCGTGGGGTAGCCGATCCAGTTAATGGTATTCATATCTATCAGGGCGCTGTCGATATAATGATTCAGCATAACCTCCAAGTCTGTTTCGCAGACGGCCGTCACCGGTTCTTTTAAGATATGCGGCCGTTCGCGGACGCTGACGAAAACCGCTACCTCCGTTTTCCGCGTGCTGGTTTCCGATGAGCGCATATATTCTATTTCTGCCACGTAGGTAATGGTATCCCTGGGCGAGAGGATGAATTGCCATTCGGCGGGGGTTTTGGAGAAATAGGGATTTTCGGGCGGTTGCGGCGATAATACCTCGCCGGTTTCTTTATTTTTCCATACCACGTTCTTAATCGTATCGCAATAGTCTGCCAAAACCCGCGCGGTATCTGCGCTTCCGCGGCAAAGGTTGTAGGAGGCGGGCGATACGCCCGGCGGGTAATTGCGTACGGATAGCTCGGCGGTTACATCCGCCGTCTTATTCGTACCGGCCGGCTGGTTGGACACATGGTAGGTCACCTGCGCCCGAATCGTCGTATTTTGCGTGACGGCTGTTTTATATATCATCGTCGTTTTACTCCGCCCGACATAAAGCGGGGTCGGGGTAATATCCCAGTTGCCTACATTCACAATGCTGTCGCAGGTGCTTCTGATGGCAAGGTACGTGCTGTCGCCCTTGCATATTTCCTGCGGCGAAGCCCACATCTCAAAATGGGGAGGCTGAAGCTCCAGGTGCAATGTGAGGGCGATGGTGGTATCGGGCTTTCCGGTGGCTATTCCTTTCCGGTCGTACTTAATGTTAGCGGTGTAAGTAGCCTCTTCCGTAGCCGTCACCCGGTAGCACCACAAATGCGACGCGCTGGATTGCCATTCCGGCTTGCTCGCGCTGGCGGGCGTTACCGTCCACTCGACCGATAATATATCATCACAATCGGTCGTAATACAAAAGTCCGCGCTGTCGCCCAAACAAAGGGCGTCCGGCCAGTCGTTAATATCCGGCGGGTCTATCGGCACAGGCGCCAGGTACATCGTCGTATCTATCGCCGCAGTCTTTAAATATACCCTATACTGCATGCCGTTCGGTATCGAGTTGCACCGGTACGTGCGTTCGCGGGGGGTGGACTGAGACAGCGAGCAACCGGGGTTGTTGCCGAGGTAGGTAATATTTACGTCTTTGATGCTGTCGTCGCAACCAGTATCCAGGGACAGTAATATCTCTACCGGGTCGCCGGGGCAATCCCGGTAGTTGCAGGAGCCGGAGGCGGCGGTTTTTTTGCCCTCCAGGATAGGCCGGAGCACGGTGGGCGGTATGGTATAAGTTTTCGGACCGTCGCAGACGGAAGTATAGGATACCGACGCCGTAACGGTAGCTATGAGCGCCGCCCATTCCGGTATTTGATAGTTTGACGGGTCGGGCACCGGTTGGCCGTCGAGTTCCGTCCATGTGGCCGAGCCATCAAGATAAGTAGCCGGGAAGGATACTCCCTCGTCGTCTTTTATGAAATAACGCAACAGCGTGTTCAGGTCTATCGTAGCGCCCTCGCAGAGCATTTGCAGTTTTTCCCTTTCATACTCTACATAGGCAGACCGGATGGGCGCCAGCCCTTCGACCACCCAGGTGGCGGAGGACGTTCGCACGCAATAGTCGTTCCGGGCGGTGGCTACGAATACGTGGGCCTGGTTTTCTATGGGAGGGGGTACCGCGCCGTTGGGGTACACGGAGGAGCCGCTGTGCCACATAACATATTGCGCATAGGACGCCGCCGCCTGCAAGGTAACGTACGTTCCCCTGCACACCGTTGTGTCGGCGGGAACCGTCACATGGGGGTCTAACCAAACAATCACCTTCGCGTCTTTGGACAGCGTATCGCCGTTTGCGGAGAGGCAGTATTCCAGGGTATAGGTAGCGGTATCGGCAGGAGATACGGAGCAGCTGAATCCTGCAGGGCAGTTCAGGTACGTGTTTCCTTCTTTCCACCGGGAGTAGGGGACATTCGCCGGATGATGGACAATAAGCGTGCCGAGGTCAATGCTGTTACCCCGGCAGATATTTCCCTCTTTTAAAACAATATCATCCGGTGTTTGTGCGTTAGCCGGGATTGTTGGAAGCAACAATAACGCGGCGTAAACGCAGCGCATAGTGGGAATAATTAACAGTCGCAATTTTAAAAATCTTTAAAATTATTGCAAAGATAAGAAAAAAAATTAGGAGTTATGAATTATGAAATATGGATGATGAATTATGCGCGTTGCGGGAGCCCTTTTTCCGCGTTGCAGGAGCCCTTTTTCCGCGTTGCGGGATATTTTTCCAGGATGGCAGGATATTTTTTCCGCGTGGTAGGATGTTTTTTTCGCGTGGTGGAAGATGTCATCCGGGTTCACGTAAAAAACAACGCGCCGGCGGCAGCCGGCAATTATAATGCCTAACGCCCCGTCTATCATTCCTAATCCCGCATCCAATATTACTAACACCCCATCCATAATGCCTGACTCAACCAACACAATTCCTAATTCAACATTTAACTGTTTGGTTACGACAAATCTTTTTCCTATCTTTGCAATGAATTTATTGGAGTACATAAATGAATTATTGGAGTACATAACCGATTTATTGTAGTACATAAATGATTTATTGTAGTACATAAATGATTTATTGGAGTACATAAATGATTTATTGGAGTACATAAATGAGTTATTGTAGTACATAAATGAATTATTGTAGTACATAAATGAATTATTGTAGTACATAAATGAATTATTGGAGTACATAAATGAGTTATTGGAGTACATAAATGAGTTATTGGAGTACATAAATGAGTTATTGGAGTACATAAATGAGTTATTGTAGTACATAAACAAGTTATTGGAGTACATAAAATAGAAATAAGACAAGTTAAATGGACGGTGATTAAAAAAAATCCGGACGAAACAGCACACCATAATATAAACTTAAAACACAACAACGATGGCACGAAAATATGATTGGTTACCGCAGAACCACGAAGCCTTGTTTGAGCAAGCATCGCTAACAGCCCTCTACTTTACCGACATTCCGGCGCGCACCCGCATGGGGTTTGGTGCAGATACGCCGATGGGGCAATGGTTCGACAGTGATTTTACGCCCAAATTCGAGAAATTCGCCGCCTGCTACCGCGACTGGCAGGACGATTCCCATAGAACGAAGCTGAAAACCACCGCGCTCTACGAGACGGAAAAGGCGCTCAAGGCCTCCTACCGGATGCTGTATACCGGATTGCTGAAAAAGAACCCGCTGGTTACGAATGATGACCTCACGAGCATGAGCCTGCCGAAGCGTACCGCCGGCAAACGCACGCCGGCGCCGGTGCCGGACGGGTATCCGGAGGTGTGGGCGGATACGTCGATGCTGCGGCAGGTGAAGCTGGTATTCTTCGTCTTCGAAGGCCGGCACCATCGGGCGAAGCCCGACGGGGTGCACGGCGCGGAAGTCCGCTGGGCGGTGTTCGAGCAATCGCAGAGTGCGGATATGGATATCGAAAAGCTCGTGCACTCTTCGTTCTGTACCCGCTCGCCGCTGACGCTCAACTTTAGCGGCTGGGAGCGGGGGAAAATCCTCTACTTCACCCTCCGCTGGGAAAATACGCGCGGCAAAAAAGGCCCCTTCGGGCCGATAAAAAGCGCGGTAATACCGTAAAAGTTGAATTATGAATTATGAAGTAGGCTGGCGTCTTCTTGAGTTAAGAACTAAAAGTTAAAAACTAAAAGTTAGCTGGCGCCTTTTTGAGTTAAAAGTTAAAAACTAAAAGTTAGCTGGCGCC
>JAITSM010000143.1 GCA_031287815.1 Prevotellaceae bacterium | reverse complement strand
GGTATTCGGATGAACAATCAAAAACCAATTAACAATTACAATCATGAAAACAATTCTTTTCTTTTTTGCCTTGCTTGCAGGCATAACCGCAAGCGCCAATGTATACATCACGCCGCTCTTGACGGATTATACCAACAAAACCGTAACCTTCCGTGTGGAATGGACAGGCGACATCGCCAACAACCGTGTCTGGGTGTTCGTGGATTTGTGCCCTGTGGACGGCACGACATCAGGTACGTTTACCAAAGCCGTCATCAGCGGGGCAACGCACACCGCCGGCGGCATTGACGCCTCCACATTACCCGGACGTGGTTTTTATGTAACCTCCAACCTAACCACTGTCAGCGTTACGTTAAGCAACGCAGTGGGACAATTCAACTGGTGCGCCTACGGCAGCGGATTTCCACCCAATGCAAAGGATGACGGCAGCGGCGGCTACATATTAAGAGGCTCGCTGCCGTTTACTATTATCACTACTTCCGGCGCACTGGAAGTACCCACTTATGGTTATACCGGCGGTATCGTTACCGCCCTCACCGACGCTACCGGCGAGCCGGGCATCTTGTGCGGCGGGGCAAATGAAAGCGCGGGATTGTTGGGATGCTGTAAAGCTGGCTTGGTGAATTGTGACGGTACCTGCAAAACAAACTGTACTGCGACAAAAGACCCAAACTGCTGCGTAGGCTGTTTAACAAGCCACAAAGGTCCTGATATACATATTCCGCGTACTGCCGCGCTGCATGCGCAAACCCAGTGGGACTCGGATCAAAAGTGCGCCGATTTTGCTACAGCCCGAGAATACAGGCGCTATTACTGGTACACGGATCCAAACGGCTTTAGTTGCTGCATGTGCAAATGATAGAAAATAAATAATAAGTAAGCGGTAAAATATAAAAAAGAATAGCGTTTCCTCAAACGCTCCCATTGTCATGCCCTGTTCCCCTCAGGCTTTCTTCGCACCACCCTTTCTGAATGGAGAATGGAGAATGGAGAATGGAGAATGGAGAATGGAGAATGGAGAATGGAGAATGGAGAATGGAGAATACTGGCGCCAGCCCAATTAGTCACATTAGCACATTAGTCGCATTAGCACATTAGCACATTAGCACATTAGTCACATTAGCACATTAGTCACATTAGCACATTAGTCACATTAGCACATTCTCCATAATCCATAATTCATAATTTAAAAAGCATTCTCCATTTTTTTACTATTTTTGTGCAATTTTTAAAGGATGATTTCATCATTTCATAGCAAAACTCCTTCCGACTGGCGGGCGGCGGCAGCAAAGGCCTCGCGCGGGGAACGGCTGTCGGCGGCGGAAGGGGAGGCGCTTTATGCATGTGAAGATTTGCCGCTGCTGTCGGCGCTGGCTACCTCCAGGCGCAGGGAAATAAACGGCGACAAGGTTTTTTATAACCGTAATTTCCATATCGAGCCGACGAATGTGTGCGTCAATCATTGCGTGTTCTGTTCCTACCGCCGGCAGGCGGGAGCGGCCGGGAGCTGGGAATATTCCATTGACGATATTCTGGAGCTTTGCCGGCCGTATGCGGGGCAGCCGGTAACGGAAGTCCACATTGTCGGCGGGGTGCACCCGGAGCGGGATATTTATTTTTACGCTTCGCTGCTGCGCGCCGTGAAGCAATGCTTGCCGCAGGTAACGATTAAGGCGTTTACGGCGGTGGAGGTAGATTATATGGCGCGGAAAGCGGGATGGTCGTACGAAAAGAGTTTGTCGCTGTTGAAGGAAAACGGCCTGGAGGCTATGCCCGGCGGGGGGGCGGAGATTTTTGACGATACTGTCCGCCGCCGGCTTTGCCCGGATAAAACCGGCGCGGATGCCTGGCTGCAGATACATGAAACGGCGCACCGGCTGGGTATCCGGACGAATGCGACCATGCTTTTCGGGCATATCGAAACGCCGGCGCACCGCATCGATCACCTGCTCCGGCTGCGGGAATTGCAGGATAAGACGGGGGGCTTCGATGCGTTTATTCCCTTAAAGTATAAGTCGCGGAATAACCTGCTGGGGGTGTCCGGCGAGGTGTCGACGGAAGAGGTGTTGCGAAATTTCGCCGTATGCCGCCTGGTGCTCGACAATATCCCGCATCTCAAAGCCTACTGGCCTATGCTGGGAAAGGAGGTCATGCAGCGTGCCCTGTCCTTTGGCGCCGACGACATCGATGGCACCATTGACGACTCTACCAAAATATACAGCATGGCCGGCGCCGACGAACAGCACCCAACCCTCACGGTCGAAGAACTGGAAAACTATGTATCCGCCGCAGGATACCGGGCGGTGGAAAGAAACACTTTTTATAATGGAGAATGGAGAGTGGAGAATGGAGAATGGGCTGGCGCCGGAGGTTAGTAGGCAGTTCTCAGTAGGCAGTCAATAGATACATCATAATTCATACATCATACATCATGAAAAACCAACGCCCTTTTTTCCTTACAACGGATTTTTTATTATCGGCTGTACTTTGCCTGTATGCCGCGTCATTGTATTTTGCCAACCGCGTGGTGGTTTGTGCGACGGTGCTGATGGTGGCGGTGGGCGCAGCTTTGGTAATTTACAGAATAGGCAGCGGGAAACAGCCGCTGTTACGGCCGCATCCGTTTGTTTATTGCTGGCTGGCGGTGTATGCCGTGCGTGTGGTATGGCTCCTGTTCAGTAACGACCCTCAAAACGGGTTGCGGTGGGTGGATACGGGCTTGCCGTTTATCCTTTTTCCGCTGCTGTTCCAATACCTTCCGTTGAATGAACGTATACTGAAAACGGTGCTGGCGTTTTTCGTGCATTTCACGCTGCTGTTTTGTGTGGTTACGCTTTTTACCGTAGCCTATCACAGTATAACTGTTCCGGTGGGTATCAAGGAATGGCTGCTGCATCCGAAAAGTTATCCTTTCGGTTATAGGTGGACGAACTATGACCACCCTTCGTTTCTTTGCATTATTTATTTGATGGCGCTTCCGGTGAGCGTTTACCTGCGGCGCAGGTACCGCGCTGTTTCTATGGTGGAAATTGTGGCATTGATTGTGGCCGAAGCGGCTGTGCTGGCTTTTACCGGCGCGCGCGTCGGGTTTGTGCTGTTCCCGGGATTACTGTTCTTGATGCTGCTTTACAGTTGGCGGTCTTCAGCTGGCAGCCGGCAGTCTTCAGTCGGCAGTCAGCACTTGGCAGTCAGCAGTCGGCAGCCGGCAGCCGGCAGTCAGCAGATACAATATTCCGGCGTTAGCCACTGCCTACTGAAAACTAAAAACTGCCTACTGTCTACTAAAAACTGCCGGCTGAAAATAGCCTGCTGCCTGCTGCTTATAGCCGGAGTGGCGGTTATTGGGCTGCGTGGTTTCGGAAGCCAATTTGCCGAACGGTTTAAAGACCCTCCGCGCATGCATTTGTGGGAAGCTACGATGGCTTCTATCAAGGAAAAACCTTTGCTGGGCACGGGCACCGGCGGAATGGACGCCGTGATCGGCGCGCCCGAACTGTCTGAAAAAATAGGGCAAACCCTCAGCTATCCGCATAATCAGTATCTCGGCGAGGTGATGCACTTTGGCTTTATCGGCGCAACGGCGTTGTTTGCGACGTTGGCGTATTTGCTGGTGCTGGCTTTTCGCAGGAAGGATTTCCTGTGGCTGTCGTTGCTGTTCGTGCTGTTTGTTTTTATGTTTACGGAGATGCCCCTTGACTCGCATAAGGGGATTAACTTTTTCCTGTTTTTTATGTCCCTCTTTATGGTTTCAGGTTTCAGCTTTAACGTTTCAGGTTGCTGGCGCCAGCCAACGCTTAGTTCTTAACTCCCCCGACTAACGATGATGCAAAAGATTTCAGCAGTCATTATTACATTTAACGAAGAGCGAAATAT
This sequence comes from Prevotellaceae bacterium, assembly GCA_031287815.1. Taxonomy (GTDB): domain Bacteria; phylum Bacteroidota; class Bacteroidia; order Bacteroidales; family UBA932; genus JAIRKX01. The sequence continues at coordinate 12,303 of JAITSM010000143.1, read as the reverse complement.
TCGCCGTTGCCTGCAATCGCTGGAGGGCATTGCCGACGAAGTGGTGGTGGTAGACTCTTTCTCCACCGACGCTACGGAGGAGGTATGCCGGCAGTATAAGGTGCGGTATTTCGAACATGCTTTTGAAAGCTACGTTAAACAAAAAAATTGGGCGTTGAATAAGGCTGCTTACGATATCGTGCTTAGCCTTGACGCCGATGAGGCTTTATCGGAGAAACTGCGTCAAACCATTTTGAATATAAAGAACAACCGGCGGGCGGACGGGTATTTCTTTACGCGTACCACCTTTTTAGGCAACAGGCCTGTGAAACACGGCAGCTGGTATCCCGATTATAAACTGCGCCTGTTTGATAAGCGCAGGGGGCAGTTTGGCGGAATAAACCCGCATGACAGGGTGATTATGCATACAGGCGCTAAAGTAAAACGGGCGCCGGGCGCCATCCTGCATTATTCCTTTGCCACCCTTGATGAGTTCTATTGCCAGTCCGGACGCTTTGCTGCCCTTTCCGCCCAGTCGATGTTTGAGCAGGGGAAAACAATCAATTGGGGGATGCTGTTATTAAAAACCGGCTGGGCTTTTGTGCGGAGCTACTTCATTAAGGCAGGGTTTCTCGACGGCAAGGCCGGCTTCACCATCAGCCGGGTGATTGCCTCCTCCACGTATAAAAAGTACCGGATGCTTCTTAAATGGAGAATGGAGAATGGAGAATAGAGAATGGGCTAACGCCGGCATCCTTCATTCTCCATTTTTTTTCATTCTCCATTTTTTATTCTCAGGCTTCCCTGCACCGGTTCACGCTAAATAACCCTTTGCTCACATACCAGCGGAACGCCAGCAACCGGAAGGCTTTTGCGGGACGTAGCGTGAGAAAATAAAATATAAACAGTACGGTGCTCGCGCCCCATTTCAACCCTTCGCGAAGGAGGCTTTTAAAGTATTCTGTTGGCGACAGGCTTTTCGCACGGATACGTTCGCTTTTGCCAATGCCTATGGATTGCCGCCGGAAGAAATCAAAGGTAAGCCGGCGGCTGGGGACGTAGTGATGAACAATGGCGTCGGGCACATAGTAGATTTTTTCTCCGGCGGACGCCAGCCGGTAAAAAAAGTCTTTTTCTTCTCCGCCGTCCAGGTTATTCCCCTTGCGCCCCAAGCCGGGATTAAACAATCCGTATTTTTTAAACATACTGCTTCGTACGGCCATGTTTGCCCCGATGGGAAACTGCCGGTTGTGAAAAATTTTTATGCTGTTTCCCCAGTCTATCGAGGAGGTAAGGGGCAGCAGGAAGTGCGACATCCAGCGCGGGCGGCGGCTTTCAAAGCGGGGATAGATACGCCCGCCGCAAGCCGCCGCATCGGGCGTGTGCATAAAAAAGGCGGACATTCTTTCCAGGTAATCGGATTCGGCAATAGCGTCGTCATCTATAAAAATAATAACATCACCGGCGGCTTCCCTGATGCCGCGATTGCGGGCGTGTGAAAGCCCCTGTTGCGTTTCGAGTAAATAGCGGTAATTAAAACCGGGTATATCCTGTGCGAAATTTTCACACAAGCTTGCTGTGTCGTCGGCGCTGTTGTTGTTGACGAGCAACACCTCAAAAAGGTTGCGCGGCAGGGTTTGTTGCACAAGGCTGTGCAGGGCGTCGAGGATACAGTCGCTACGGTTGTAGGTGCAAATAATTACCGATAATTGCGGGTTATTCATTGTTCCGGCGCTTTAGAAATTCAACAATGCCGCTGTCTATCGACAAATCAAATTTGCGGGCAAAATACGCCGGCGACTGAATCAGCGTTTCCTTGTCGGCCATTCTCCATACTTTGGGATGCGGCGTCTTTCCTTCAAACTCGATACAACGTAAATTATCATTTTGTACCTTGTCCGAAAACGGCGAATGGGCGATGATTGTTTGAAAAAACATTTCGTCGGGAATATGAGTATATTTGAAATACCTCAGGTAATCGGGGTGCGTTGCGATGAAGCCCATGATATATTTTATACATTCGCCGGTCAGCGTCCACCACTGCGAGCCGTAGAACAGGGGCTTATTTTGATAAGGTTTCCGCTTGTAAAACAGCCGTTGGATTTTAGTGATGCCGAAGTTTAGTTTTTTATTTTCGAAAAGGAACAGGCCGGTGTAGCGTTTTTTGAATTTCGGGGGCAGCCCGGCCATATCGCGGCAGCGTATATATTCATTGCCCGAATGAGCGGCAAGGCAGGCTTCAAACGCAGGAATGGATTTAACGGGATAATCGCATCCGCTGAGCAGGCAATAATAATCGAACTGTCCGCCGCCGGAAAGCGCCGCCTGTATGAGATTAAGCGTTGCCCGGACGATGGAAAACGTTCCCCACGAAATGCGTTCCCGTTGCTTGATAAACGTGCATTGCCCCGACAGCAGTTCTTCAAAAGGACGCATTTCGGCTTTCTGGTCGATATGCACAAAAATCATCTCTTGGGGCTTGTTGATGGCGGCCACCAATTCTTTTAGCATGGCCGGCCGGGCGTGGGCAAGGATAAGATAGGCTACTTTCATCATTTAAGAAAACAAATTATATTCTCGCCTTTTACGGCTAACCTGAAATTATATTTTGTTAGCGCTTTGAAAAACGACAATGCCGCGCCTTCCCGCATCCGGTCGTGGAGTTCGATGACCAGCGTTTTTACTTTCGGCAGCCACGCGTCGTAATTACTTTCGAACAGTTCTTTCTCCGAGCCTTCAATATCTATTTTCAGTATGTCTATCTTTTCGCATGGCTGTTGCTGCATCAATTCCGGGATGGATAGGGCTTTTATCGCTCCCGGCGAGCCCTCCGGCGTTTCACTTACCATAAATCCCCAAGCGCCGTATCCACGATCTTCGATTTTCAAGCTGGTTGTTTTATTCCACAAACCGGCTTGGTACAAGCGGACATTCGGATAAGAAGATGTATTTTTTTTCAGTAATTCAAAGTTTGCTGCTTCCGGTTCTACGGCAATAATTTTAGCTTCGGGAAAGCGGTTGGCGTAAAAAACCGTAGTCAACCCAATGTTAGCGCCGCAATCGAAAATTATTTCCGGCGAACATCCGTAATCTATATCGTAGCAATGTTGCACCAGCACGCTTTCAAATACCGGAAAATCGGAAGTGCCTTTGCGCACATAAACAGGATAACGAAATGCTTTTGGATAATTAAATCGTATAAGCGGTTTTTTTGTCCATTTTTGCCGGAAAACAAATGTAACGCCTTTCCATCCGTAACGCCGGTAAAATTCCGGCAGGCGCCTAAGATTTCGTTGGATGATATTCATAAATGTTCCGTTTTATTTCCCATCCCGCAACCGCCACAAAGGCCAGCAGCAATATAATGAGCGAGGCTGCCGACGCCGTTTCCAGCCGCGTGTAGGCTTTAGGCTTGAACACGAATTCCACCGTGTGTTCGCCGGCGGGCACGCGCAAGGCGCGCAATACATAGTTGGCGCGGAAATGCGGCGCGGGCTTCCCGTCAATAAAGGCTTCCCATGCCGTGAGGCCGTCATTGTAGTAGATTTCGGAAAACACCGCTACCTGCTCGCTGCCGGCTTTGGATTTATATTGAATAGCGTTGATTTTATAATCCACGAGCGCTATCTGTGCCGTTTCGTCGCGTTGCGGCGCAAAGCCTTCCAGCTGGTCGCCGAAGCGGGTATCCACCACGGCGGTGGTTTTTAAATCCACTTCGCCGAGAGCGGCGAGTTCTTCGTCGGCGTTCCCGACGATTTTCAGGCTGTCGATGAACCACGCATGGCCAAAGGCTTCGGGATTGCGCTGCGCGCGCGGCTGGTTGTCATTTTCGCCGGGAATAATAAAATAACGCGTGTTGAGCATGTGGAGGACGCCCATGTCCATCCTGCCCAGATAACGGTCTATCAACTCCTGGTAGCGGCGCAGCTTTGCCCCGTGATACCCGCCGATAGATTTGTGATAATATGAAGTGCCGGCATCCTGAAACGGCGACACGTCAAGGTTGAGCACACGGTAGTTCGGGTCGGCGTCTTCCAGTATTTGCCGGTCGGCGCCGGTCATTTCCCACGCTACCTGCGCCGCTGATTTCGGTACAAAATCATGGTTGTTTAAATAGCGTTTATCCACGCTGGCCAGGTCGAATAAAACCAGCGCCGCCAGCGCGCCAACCAGCAGCGGCTGTTTGATTTTCTTTGCGCTGTACAGCCACAGCAACGCGGCGCCGATAATAATAATGATTATGCTTCGCCAAGCGTCGGCGCGAAACAGGCTTATCCGCATCGCCTCCAAATCCCGGAGAATGCTTGCCTGCATGGCTTGCGAGAGGTCATAGGGCTTCAAGGCGTCCGCATCGCCTGCCGCAGAAAAATCAAAAAAGAGCGCAGGCGCCAGGATAAACAGGAACGCCAGCCCGCCGGTAGCGCTGAGGCTGATAAAAAACGCTTTTTTCCGGGCTACTATCAATCGGGGGTCTTCCACCATCTTTGCCAGCGCAAGCATCGCCAGCAGCGGAATTGCCAGCTCGGCCACCACCAGAATGGACGACACCGCGCGGAACTTGTTATACATCGGGAAATAATCAAGGAACAGGTTGGTAAACCCCATAAAATTGTGCCCCCACGAAAGCAGGACAGACAATACGGTAGCGGACAGGAGCGCCCATTTCAGGTATCCCCGCACGACGAACAGCCCGAAAACAAACAGCAGCAAAATGAATGCGCCCGCATACACCGGACCCGAAGTGCCCGGCTGGCCGCCCCAGTAACTGCTTTGCTGCGCCGCAAATTCACGTACTTCGGGCGTGGCGATGGTATTCAACGCCGATTTATTTTTATCCCTGTCGCGCTGCCATTGCCCGTTTTTGAGCGAATAGCCCACCGGATCGGACGCGCCGCCCTTAGTGTTCGGGATAAGCAGCGTAAACGTTTCGCCGACGCCGTAGCTCCATTGCGTCACATAATCGCGGTCGAGCCCGCCGGTACGGTTGCCTGCATTAGCGCTCAGTTCCGAGCCGCCCCGGATAGTTTGCCCGCTGTATTTGGCAGACAGCACAAGATTGGTGGCATTCGCGCCCGCGCTTAAAAGCGCAGCCGCCAGCAACACGCCGCAGGATTTCAGGAAATGCAGCAGCTGGTTTTTCTTCCAGTCATAAACTAAACGGCAAAGGATAAACAGCCCTGCAAAAAGCAGGAAATAATAAGTCATCTGGAGGTGGTTGGAAAATAATTGCAGGGCAAAAAACAGGGCGGTAAACGCCCCGCCGAGCCGCCAGCGGCCGCTATAAATCCAGATAATCCCTGCCAGCGTGGGCGGCACAAGCTCCAGCACCCACACTTTCCAGATATGCCCCGCCTCGATAATTATTAAAAAGTACGACGAAAACCCGTACGCAATCGCCCCCACGATCGCTATATAAGGATTGACCCGCAACGCCAGCAGCAAAATAAAAAAGCCGAGCATGTAAGCAAAAAGATGATTCGCCGGCGACGGCAGCCACCCTTCAAAAGCCCGCCGCACGCACTTTAACTCCGACGAAGAGGGATAACCCGGCGCAATCTGGTAAGTAGGCATGCCCGAAAACATGCGGCTTCCCCAGAGGCTTCGTTCGCCGTTATTTTCTTTGGCGTGCTGCGCGACGTCCTGCCCCATGCTTACCCCCTGCCGGACGTCGTTTTGGTGCAATTGTTTATTTTCAAACAGCGCCGGCATAAAATACCCTATCGAAATCAGGTAAAATGCGCCAATAGCTACAAGGTACGGGCGGAGTTGTTTTAACATCTTTTTCATATCTTATCTAAAGGTTTCAAGATTGCGTACAAAGATAAGAAAAGATTTAGAGAAGATTTAAAATTTAAAGATTTTCTCCAGCGCCGCCCACAATAGTTGTACCCACTGTGCGCTGTGTTCATGCACCGTTATGCGCAATAAAAACTGTTGAAATTTCAGCCATGATAATTTTAATTTCATAATATTATATTTTTTTGTATTTTTGCACTCTCTCTCTAATAAATAAGCGCAGGCGCACACCCGCTGCAGAAGTCTAACCTCTGTTGTGGTGGGTGTGCACCTTAAATGTTCATGTAGAGTTTTGAGAGAGCAATACTGAACGGCAACGGGGGTTTTTATTTCCCCTGTTTTATCAAATTTTCAAGAACATTTTAGTTTTACAAAGTTGCGCGATGAAGCCCTGTGGGGAATAAGGCGCAACATTATTTGGAAGCAGTGTTTTTTTTGGTTTTATTTATTATTTAAGCAAAAATTACAGTTGGCGATAGCAACGAACAGTGGCCTTAGCAGTAGATTCGGGAGGATCGCCTACCAACCACGTGCCACACCCTAGCGCACCACTTGGAGCCACGTCCAATAGTACGCCATCTTCGCGACCTTCGTCATTTGTATAGAAGCCTTCTCCATTGGTTGCTATCATTCCGTTATTCACCATATATATGTTCGAGAATCCATAATCATTGTCATGTGGACTGCACGCTGATTTTACTGCACGCAAGAAACGACAAGCATTAGCATATGATCCAAATGTGCTTGCAAGAGTATTGTATGTATTAAGTGTTGGCAACAACCATCCGGGAGGGCATATGCCTTGTACCGTTCCGGTCGAACCACTTGAGCCGCCCAGATAAGAAGCGTAAACTTGCGCCCATGTATAAGCCCTGCCACATTCATCTTTTGTGCAGCCGCTAATGGCAGAGCCGACACCGGCATATTTTACATTCTGTGCCAACCACCATTTATTGTCGGGCATCAACACAATTCTATACATTTCATCATCACGTATGTCTTTTATCCATGCTTCCCAATTTTGCGCACCGCTGGTGCGCTGTTGGCAAAGGTGCGTAGCATCCATATATAAATCGTTTCCTGTGTATGGGCAATAAAGGCTGCCAATACCGGGACAACCTGTGGCATCAGTGAATGTAGTTGATGAATTAACGGTTAAACTTGCTTTTGCAATTGTGTTCGTTGTTACAGGCTGTGCGTGGCTACTCACTATAAAATTGGTTGTCCCTTTAAAAGTATAAATTCCCTTTTCCAATATTACATTGGGCGGATAGTCGCTGCCGTAGGCGCACCAGTTGAAATGACCGGTGGCGTTGCTTAGGGTGGCGGTAATGGTCGAAGGGTTGGCGGTTACATAAAAGCCGCGCCCGTTTAGCGAAGCCGGGTCAATGCTGCCGGCGGTAGCCGTAGCCCCGCTAATAACGGCTTTGGCAAATGTGCCCGGCGATGTTCCCGCCACCCGGCAAAAGTCCACCCATACCCATATGCGGTTGTTGACGGGCGTTCCTGACCACGCCACGCGGAAAGTTACCTGTTGGCGGTCATAATCTACACTGAGCGGCGTAACGGCAGCCTGCGCAAACAAGCCCTCGAACAAGCCTCCTACACCCCAAAGAAGGAGGAGAAGGAGCCCCCTTAATCCCCCAAGGAGCCCCCTTAATCCCCCGAAGGGGGAATTTTGTGTTAAGCGCATAAGCCCCGTTCCCCCTTTGGGGGTTAGGCGGCTTGTTTGTTTTGATAATGTTTTCATAATTATTAGTTGTTTATTGGTTAAATATCCGATAGTATAGATTACAGCATACTTGCCCAGACACGGGCAACCGTCCCGTAGGGCTGCGGCACACTTGCCCAGACACAGGCAACTGTCTCGTAGGACTGCAGCACACTTGCCCAGAACCAGGCAACTGTCCCGTAGGACTGCAGCACACTTGCCCAGAACCAGGCAACCGTCTCGTAGGGCTGCGGCACACTTGCCCAGAACCAGGCAACCGTCCCGTAGGGCTGCGGCACACTTGCCCAGACACGGGCAACCGTTCCGAAGGGCTTCGGCATACTTGCCGCACGTGCGGCAATAGACATTATTCATTGTTCGTTGTTCATTAAATTCGTCCCCTGGGACGGAATGTTGGTAGAAACGATGATTATTCCGCCGCCGTCGTCCCGTGAGGGACGAAATGTGATGGTTATTTCTTCATATAAATGCATCTTTTTTTATTGTTACCCTTTTTCACATTCCGTCCCTCACGGGACGGTGGAGCCGGGTGGTTGTTTCCATTGCTACCAACATTCTGTCCCTACGGGACGCTGCTGGCTGTTCATTTGTCCATGTTCATGTTCTATAAGTCTCTTGTCTATGCTCTACAAGCCCATGTTCTCTTTTCGCAGCATCGGGGCTGTTTTGCAAACACAAACCAACCTTATAAAACAACCCCCTGCTGCGATTTTTTGTTCACTGCCATTTATTGCAGAATGTTTTGTTAAATTTTTTCTACAATTTGTTTCTTTAACTTTTATGGTGACTTTTTCCTGATTCCACTAAAAAAACCAAGAGTGGAAAGGGATGTTATCCTTATTACAGTTCGAGGTCGTCGAAACCCACCACGTAAATAAGTATAACAACCCATGTCCACTCTTGCTAGGGTTGCTCTTACTTATATTCGTACGTGGTTAAAATTTTCGACGTTCTGAACTGTATACAGAATAAAAGTTAAAGCGATATATTTTTTTTATATCAATGTCAATACGTCAAGGAGCATGTAATAACGGCACAAATATAAAACAATATTTTTTAATTCCAAATATTTTATCATGATTTTTTTGATAAGCTCAAATAGCCAGCTGCTGGGAATAGTTCCGCTGCAAATCCGTAAATTTTCTTACCTTTGCAGCCTCAAAATAGAAGATATGATTACCATTACTTTTCCCGACGGCAATACGCGCCAGTATGAAGCAGGCGTTACCGGGTTTGACATTGCCAAAAGCATCAGCCCGCGCCTGGCAGCCGAAACGCTGGCCGTAGGCGTCAACGGCGAAACATGGGACTTGCTGCGCCCCATTGCCGGCGACGCGAATATTAAATTATATAAATGGGACGACGCCGAAGGCCGCCATGCATTTTGGCATTCGTCGTCGCACTTGCTGGCGGAAGCGCTGGAAGCCCTGTATCCAGGCGTGAAATTCGGCATCGGGCCGGCGATAGAAACAGGTTTTTACTACGATGTAGACTTGGGCGGCCGCACCATCACCGACGCCGACCTGCCGGCCATTGAAGCAAAAATGCTGGAACTGGCGCGGCAAAAAGAAGTGTTCACCCGCCGCGAAGTGAGCAAGCCCGAAGCGTTGAAAACCTATACGGAAAAAGGCGACCCCTACAAATGCGAACTGATTGGCGACTTGCAGGACGGCACCATCACCTTTTATACCAACGGGAATTTCACCGACCTTTGCCGCGGCCCCCACCTGCCGGATACCGGCAGCATCAAGGCGGTAAAGCTGACGGCTATTGCCGGCGCCTACTGGCGCGGCAACGAAAAAAATAAAATGCTGACGCGCATCTACGGCGTTACGTTTCCGCAAAAAAAACTACTCGACGAATACCTCGTATTATTGGAAGAAGCCAAAAAACGCGACCACCGCAAAATCGGGAAAGAATTGGAACTATTCGCTTTTTCGCAACGCGTGGGGCAGGGGTTGCCCCTCTGGTTGCCGAAAGGCGCCGCCCTGCGCGAACGCTTGGAGAATTTCCTGCGCCGCGTCCAAAAGCAGCATGGCTACCAGCAGGTCATCACGCCGCATATCGGGCAAAAGGAACTGTACGTAACGTCGGGGCACTATGCCAAATACGGAAAAGACTCCTTCCAGCCGATACACACGCCGCAGGAAGGCGAAGAATTCTTGCTGAAACCGATGAACTGCCCGCACCACTGCGAAATCTACCGTACCAAACCGCGCTCCTACAAAGACCTTCCCCTGCGGTTTGCCGAATTTGGTACGGTTTACCGCTATGAACAGAGCGGCGAACTGCACGGCCTCACCCGTGTGCGCGGCTTCACGCAAGACGATGCGCACATCTTCTGCCGCCCCGACCAGCTGAAAGAAGAATTTAACAAGGTCATTGATATTGTGCTCTACATCTTCCACACCCTTGATTTCAAAGACTTCACCGCGCAGGTATCCCTGCGCGACCCGGGCAATACGGAAAAATATATCGGCAGCGACGAAAACTGGGAACGCGCCGAACGCGCCATCATCGAATCAGCGGCCGAAAAAGGGTTGCAAACGGTGGTGGAACTCGGCGAAGCCGCCTTCTACGGCCCCAAATTGGACTTCATGGTGCGCGATGCGCTCGGCCGCAAATGGCAGTTGGGCACCATTCAGGTAGACTACAACCTGCCTGAACGCTTTGAACTGGAATACACCGGCGCCGACGACAAGCGCCACCGCCCGGTAATGATTCACCGGGCGCCCTTCGGCTCTATGGAACGGTTTGTAGCAGTACTTATCGAACACACCGGCGGGCGCTTTCCCTTATGGCTTACGCCGGAACAGGCAACCGTGCTGCCCATCAGCGAACGCTTCAACGCCTACGCCCAACAGGTGAGCGATGCCCTGAACAACGCCGATATCCGCGCAACCGTAGACGACCGCAATGAGACCATTGGCAAAAAAATCCGGGAAAACGAATTGAAACGCACTCCGTACCTGCTCATCGTCGGCGAAAAGGAAGAAGCCGGCCGTCTTGTAGCCGTCCGCAAGCAGGGCGAAGGCGACAAAGGCGCCATGACAATCGAAGATTTTGCAAAATTCCTGCGGGAAGAGGTAACGAAGGAACTGCTCGCATAACTATCAGCACAAAAAAACAAGAGGAACGAATCGATTAACTAAAAAAATTTGTAGATAAAAAATAAAGTAATATATTTGTAGCGTTATTGATGTTCTTTACTTATTGGATTTGAAATAATATTTCAATGGCTTTTGTTCAAGGCGAAAAAATCAGACAATTTTTCAAAAATCAAGAATAGAAGTCGTTTTCGACGTGAGTTGATATCGGCTTATTTTTAGGGTTGTCTGAACCTTTTCGCGAGTTAGTATCAGTTCACGTTTTATTTTTCCTTTTTGTAATATATAAGCAAGAGCCAAAAAAATAAAGAGTGTACGAAAAAAGTACCTCCATTGGCAACGAATAAAAAATCGTAGCAAGGGGTTGTTTTATAGAAAAAGTTTGTGTTTGGGAACAACCCCAAAGCTGCGAAAATAGAATATAGACAAGAAACTTATAGAAGATAGACAAAATAACGATAACCTTTAAACATTAAATAATAAACATTAAATTTTTATATTATGAAAACAAAACTTTTCTTTTTTGCAATGCTTGCAAGTGTTGTAGCAAGCGCACAGCGCACCACTCCGGTAACGATTGCCAATACCAAAGTGGACTACGCGACAAAAATCGTAACCTTCGATTTATCATGGAAAGGCAGCGACTACACCCATCGTAATGAAGTGTGGGTATTTGTAGATATTCAACCGGTAACCGGCGCAAATACATTAGGCGGTTGGTCGCCTGCTACGCTCGTGCCAAGCGCCACAACTGTTACTGGGATCAGCGGCAACCAATATACGGCGCTTACGCATACTATAGCGAGCGGGAACATGCGCGGCACATGGGTAAAAGGGACAGCATCCAATACTACCAGCTCATTTGCGGCAACGGTTAAATTAATGTTAGACCCTGCGACGCCCGCTAAATTTAATGCCTGCGCATACGTTTCCGACTATCCACCGAATGCCGCTTCGCTAAGCGGCAGCGTCTATACATTGAAGGGTTCACAACCGTTTGTAGTCAATGGCGGCACAATAAGCGACAATACATTTACCGGAGCAATCCATTCTCTAACCGATGCGACCGGTTGTCCCGGCGGTATCGCGCGAGATGTACCAAACAATGGCGGTAATTGCCTCACAGGCTTAACGGCTGTTAATGGCTATTGCAGAGATGTGGCAGCGGATGGCGCACATGTAAAATGCGGGTTGGAATTTATAGCGTTGGGTAATACAACTTCCTCCTACTGTCCAAGCTATGTGCCTGCCGGATGGCGTTTGATGACTTACGATGAAGCATGCTGTGCACAAGGTGGTCCGGGTACTTGGTGCATACAGGGCAACGACACATGCCGTGTGCCAAATTGTGCACACATGGGTAATACAATTTGCACATGCGCATATGTACGTTAGCGTACTTATTGCTTTTTGCGCAAAGAAAAGAATAGAAATGTAGCCCTGCCCATTTCACAGGGTTGACGCATTTAGATTTTGATAAGTTCTAAGAGGAAGTCCTTGCTCCACTTTTTTTAGTTGAAAATGGAAAGTTGAAAATGATGTATGATGTATGATGTATGATGTATGATGTATGATGTATGATGTATGATGTATGATGTATGATGTAGCTTGCGCCAGCTACTGCCTACTGCCAACTGAAAACTGCCTACTGACTCCGGCGCCAGCCAACTCTTAACTTTTAGTTCTTAG
>JAITSM010000035.1 GCA_031287815.1 Prevotellaceae bacterium | reverse complement strand
TACAACATGAGCGAATGGCGTTCGTTCAAGGCGCTGTTCAATAATCCTAAAACAGACATTGCCGTTTTGCTGGTTACTTTCGGACTTACCGTATTTTTCGATTTAACCATTGCTATTGAAATCGGGCTACTCATGGCGGTGATTCTTTTCCTGAAGCGGGTAACGGAAACGTCCAGCATTTCTGTTATCGAAAATGAAGTGCGCGCATCCGAAAACGAAGAGGACACTACCGCCGAAGTATTAGACATACCGCCGGACACAGAAGTATACGAAATCAACGGACCGTTCTTTTTCGGCATTGCCAATAAGTTTGATGAGGTGGAAGGCCGCTTCACGCGCAGGCGCCCGAAGATTCGTATTATCCGCATGCGCAAAGTGCCGTTTATTGATTCCACCGGATTGCACAACCTGCGCAACCTTTGGCGGCGTTCCGAAAAAGAAAAAATACAAATTGTCCTGTCGGGCGTTAATGCCGGTGTGCGCCAAACCATAGAAAAATCAGGATTTGCAGATGAACTGGGACGTGAATTTATATGCAGCCATATCAATGAAGCGTTGCAAAAAGCCCATGCTATTGCAGGAAAAACAACCGGTTAAAAATTTTTAACACTTTTTAATAGTTTATACAACTAACTAATAATTAGCAACCAATATATAAAATAAATTATAGGAACAGATACTTTTCGCTTATATTTTTTTAATTCATTAAAATTTTATTACCTTTGTTCCCTGTTAAATCACAAAAAGTTTTAAGTAAAAGCATTATGGTAAAACGTTACGCTTCCCTTTTAATAATAGTACTTGCATCGTGGACGGTAGGTACTGCGCAAATAGACACTCCCGGTGAACTTGTCGGACAATCCGATATCCACAATCCGATAAAATTTGCCATGCCTATTTTAATTGTTGCGCCCGACGCCCGAGCCGGCGGGCTTGGAGATATTGGCGTAGCGACTATGCCCACAGCCAATGCGCAAAATTGGAACGCCGCTAAATATACTTTCATCGAATCGGAAGGCGGTGCGGGACTTTCGTATATTCCCTGGTTGCGCAATGTAGGCGCCAGCAATATCAATTTGCTTTACTTGACCGGTTATTACAAATTCGACAACAAAAATTCTGTTGCCGCAGGATTACGCTATTTTTCTGTCGGAAGTTTGGAATTTAGAAATAGCGACAACCAATACCTGCAAACAAGTAACCCGAACGAATGGGCATTGGATTTCTCGTATGCTCGTTTGCTTGGCGAAAATTTCTCCATGTCTTTAACGGCGCGGTTTCTCCGTTCCGACCTGGCCGGTGGTTATCGCGACGACAGGAATGTGCGCTCGAAACCCGCTAACGCCATAGGTGCCGACTTGGGGTTATATTACAATAAACCCATCTTCTTCGGCGCAAAAACAGGAACACTGGCTATTGGAGCGGCTATAACAAACATCGGTTCGAAGATGACCTACTCCCCTACCGGCGATGATGAGCGTTCCTATTTCCTGCCGACCACCTTGCGTATCGGTACGGAAATGTTGATTAACCTGAACTACTATCACGATTTGGCGTTTGGCGTGGAACTGAGCAAATATTTAATTCCAACGCCGCCTGTACGCGACGCCGCAGGTAACGTGGTACAAGGAAAGGATGACAATGTCGGCATATTAAAAGGAATGCTGCAATCTTTTGGCGACGCGCCGGACGGCTTCAAGGAAGAAATGCAGGAAATCATGTTCGGAGTAAGTATGGAATATACGTATGCCCGCCAATTCATGCTTCGTGCCGGTTACTATTACGACTACAAAGGTATCAACCGCAAATATTTTACTATAGGCGCCGGCTTACGCTACCAAATGTTCACATTAGATTTGGCGTATTTGATTCCAACAGTATCGGGATTTTCAAACCCGCTGGCAAATACCGTCCGCATGACCTTGTCGGTGGACTTCGGAAAAGTTCCGCGTTCCCGCCAATCCAACGTGCCGAGATCTAATGAATTTTTAAAATACTAAGCTAACCTCATTTAAATGTTCCGTATTGGAAACGGATTTGACGTACACCGCCTGCAAGAAGGGCTTCCCTTTTGGTTAGGCGGTTTGCTTATTCCCCACGCCAAAGGCTGCGTGGCGCACTCCGACGGCGATGCGCTGATACATGCTATCTGCGACGCCTTGCTGGGCGCAGCGGCGTTGGGCGATATTGGAGTGCATTTCCCCGACACGGAAGCCGCCTATAAAAATATAGACAGTAAAATTTTATTGGGAAAAACCGCTGCGCTTATCCATGCTGCCGGTTATACCATTAACAATATCGACACGGTAGTGTGCCTCGAAAAGCCAAAGATAAAAGAATATATTTTATCCATGCGCGAAACGCTGGCGAAAGTATTGGCTATTTCTATCGAACAAATTTCCATTAAAGCCACCACCTGCGAACGGATGGGGTTTGTAGGGCGCGAAGAAGGCGTATCGGCATACGCGGTAGCGCTGTTGCAACGTCAGGATTTCTGCCGTTTGGGAAACAAATAATTTAAAACAATCGTCGGCAATGCCAGGATATTTGCCGTAGCAGAAGTAAGCAGCGTAATCAGTACGGTGTCGGATAGCTTGGCAGCCTTGCTGCCCAAGTGAATGGCGATAATAACAATCACAAAAAGCTCCCACAAGCCCAGTACTGCTATAATCGTCCAGCCGTAGGTTTTTTTCAAGGAAATATCCGCATCTTTATCTTCCAATTCCTGCTGAAACCTTTGTTCCCGCTGAATAGAGGAGGATAATGTTTCCAAATAAGCGTCGGTAGCGGAACCGGCATTGGCTGCTTCCGCCACATTTTCTTCCTTTACATGCTTGATAAACGCATCAACTCCTTTGATATTGTCCATAATTACGCATATAATATTGACAAATAAGTTCCGGATTTATTTTATTATATAATTCCGTATTCTCCCAGGGCGAGCCGCTTTCGTGGGTTTTCGCCATCAATACAAACGGATTTACATCCGCCAGTTCGGAAATTTTATCAAGGAATTGAATCCTCTCGGGATGACTTTTTATGTCGTTTAATTCCATAATAGTTTTTCCGGAAGGCACTACTATATTTGAACTGCCATACTGCTTAAATTCCGCATAGGTCCTGGGCTCTACAGGGCCAAACGCCCACGCGTAAAAGTCATCGCGAATTAACGCCATCTGCAATTCGGGGAAACCGAAACCCTGCGCAAAAAATATCATTTTCAACACGCCCAGATTGGTTATTCTTTTATTGTCCCGGTGCGCTTTTTCGATTAAATAGTCGGCAATGGCCAAGCCGCTATATTTACCGGTATAATCCATACATTCGATTCTTTTCGTTCGGCGCTACAAAGGTAATAAAAAGATTTTAGTTGTGAGTCGTGTGTCATGCGTTGTGAGTCGGCTGGCGCCAGCACTCCTACCCTCCACCTCCTCTAAAAGTAATTTTGTAAATCAGTAAATCTTTTTTACCTTTGTAGCCGGTTTTACGATCTTTAACATTTTGGGTGCTTTTATTCTGTAAATCGAAATCTAGACAATTTCTGTAATATAAGAATAAAACAAACCACACCGAGAAACGTGGATTTTGCTTATTTATATTACAGGTAGTCTAGAACCCCGATTTACGATAAGTTTTGTCCACGTTGCATTTTATGCCTTATCTCTGAAAAGAGAAATTTCCAATACCAGACTAACGAATAAAAGTTGCCAAAGTGCGAAAGCGTAACGCCGGAAACTTGAAACAATAAACTTGAAACAATAAATTTATGAAAAAGTATTTTTTACTCGCCTTATTATTCCCCCTTTGGGGGATAGGGGGCATTTCCGCGCAGGCGTCGAAGGTGAAAATTGAGTCCGTCGGAGCAAATTATGCTGCCGCCACGCCCACCGTTACGTTTTCCGTGTCCTGGCCGGCTGGCTCGCGGAACGCAAACGAACAGTCCAAACTGTGGGTCTGGATAGATTACCGTCCGATGAAAAACAACGCCGCCGCCGGCAGCTGGCAACGGGCGGGCATCACGGAGCCGCCCACCTACCATTCCGCTGGCACGCCCGCGCTGGAATCCGGCAACGACAGCGGCTTCTGGCTGCAGGGGAGTACAGACAACACTGCCTTTTCCTCCACCCTCACCGTACGGGTCAATGTAGACTTAAGCGGCTATGACCCGCAGTTCAACTGGTGCGCCTACGCCAGCGACCGCCCGCCTCACGCCGAACCCATAGAAGGCGGCTACACCCTCAACGGCACGCCGCCGTTTATCATACAAACCCAGCGCAACAATTCCGGTAGCACGGCAAGCGTCTCTTCTTCTACCTATCATAATTGTATATACGGCTTGACCGACGCTACCGGCGCGCCGGGCGTCGTGCCGCCTGTGCCCGAAATTACCGCCTTCACTTCCTCCGCCACGACCCTCTGCGCGGGGCAGAGCGCCACGCTAACAGCTACCCTTGCCAATTCTGGGAGCTTCAGCTACAGTTTTAATAATGGCGCAACATGGAGAAGCAGCCCTACGACCGTAGTAACGCCTACCACTTCCACTACCTATATATTAAAAGCCAAACACGCGGACGGCGGATGCACGGTTACCGCACTTACCCCAATAGAAATTACCGTGCATCCCACGCCCGACGTAGCGTTTGTCAACCCGCCCGCTAAATTATGCACCAACGCTTCCGCTACCTTAACGGTAAACGACGCGAACAACGCCGGCGGCTCCTACTGTTTCACCTATGACTGCGGCGGATGCGAGCGTAACCCCTACACTTGCGGCAACGATACGCCGGCAGCCGTCGGATGTGACTGGTTTTCGGAATGTATATATGATGAGGCCAACACTTACAGCGTGAATATGTACAATGCGGGAAGCATGACGGTATGGGTGAAAGCGAAGACGGAATATGGCTGTGCCGACAGTGCGTACACGGTTATCACCGTGATACCGCCGCCCACTATTACCCTGATTTCCGACAGCGATTGGGTGGCGGTAGATCATAATGTAGCAATGACGGAAATTAAATATGCAACCACCAATGCTGCCGGCGCTACCGTTACCGGATTGCCGCCAGGCGTTTCAGGTTCATGGTCGATGAATACCTATACTATTAGCGGTACGCCTACCCAATTCGGCACGTTTCCCTATACCGTTACCACCACGCATAGCTGCATTGATGCTTCCGCCACCGGGATTATACAGGTAGCCACCGGCTGTGTCCGGTCTTCCTACACTTTGGGTACGGTGGGGTTTGCAAATACTGACACCTATACCCAAAATGGGATAACGATTTCCGCGCCGGTAACCGCTACCGGTTGCCAAAAAACAAGCTTTGACGCTGGCACGAACCCCGCCCCCATAAAAGCCGATTGCCGTGATACTCCCGGATATGTGGCCAATTACCTTTCGTGGTGTATGGTCATGCAATGGTCAGACAAGTTGTGCCCGACCCCCTGGCGTGTGCCTTCCGCTGCCGAGTTCGCTTTATTCTTAACCGGAAACCCGACTCTAACCCAAATGGACAGTCCACTGCCTATGTCAGACGGCTGGGAAAAGCTGGGAGCGATGCATCTCGCTCCCGCCCCGGCCTTTGTGGGCTCCCTGGCCGCGTACTGGACTCGCGACCCAACGGGGGCCGTGAACGAAGGCACTGCGCTATGGAGTTCCGGCGGCACGACAAGCTTCTCTGCCTCCGTGCTTCGTAACTGGGGTATGGCCGTCCGCTGCGTGCAAGATGCGCCATGACTTTTAAAATATACCTTATATATATAGTAATGAAAAATGAGAAAAAGCTGGAAGCAGGGGTGGGGTTGCAAGGAAACCTTAGGGGTGTAATCGCGCAACCCTGCCAAGTTAAAAGTTAAAAACTAAAAGTTAAACCTTAAACAAGAAAATTGAAAATGCAAAATAAAAAGGTATTAAAATACGAACAATTTGTACCGCCGTAAGGCAAATTGTGTAGCTCCACAATCGAAATGTGTAGCTCCACAATTGAAATGTGTAGCTACCTAATCGAAATGTGTAGCTACCTAATCGAAATGTGTAGCTCCACAATTGAAATGTGTAGCTACATAATCGAAATGTGTAGCTCCACAATTGAAATGTGGAGCTCCACAATTGAAATGTGGAGCTACATAATCGAAATGTGTAGCTCCACAATTGAAATGTGGAGCTACACAATCGGAATGTGTAGCTCCACAATTGAAATGTGGAGCTACACAATTGAAATGTGTAGCTACATAATTGAAATGTGGAGCTACACAATTGAAATGTGGAGCTACACATTCTGGCAGCAACACCACACATGAAGAAGCTATAAGGTAGGCAACAGTAATAAGTTATAAACAAAAACCAATACAGCCATGAACAAAATGAGTACTGAAAACTGCCTGCTGAAACCCTCTCCCCTGCTTCAGAGGGGCTGGGGGAGGTTTCCCATTCAAAAAAAATAGCTATATTTGCTTCCCTAAAAAAACGAACTATGCTATTCAAAAAACATTTACTCTTTACGGTTATCGGCGCATGCGTGGCGCTGCAAGGCTGTTCGCAATCCGGCGAGGCCGAATTGAAAGAAAAAATCGCCCAAATGCTGCTGGTGGGATTCCGCGATACGACGCTGGTGGAAAACAGCGAAATTTATCATGATGTGAAAAATTTAAAAGTCGGCGGCATCATTTTGTTCGACTATGATGTGCCTTCCAAAACGCCGGTGCGCAATATCCAGTCGCCGGCGCAGGTGAAAAAGCTGGTGGCGGATTTGCAAGAAATCGCGTCCGGGAAACTGCTGGTCTCTATTGACCAGGAAGGCGGGAAAGTAAACCGCCTGAAAACCGTTTTCGGCTTCCCTCCTACGCTGTCGGCAAAATATTTGGGGAAAATCGACCATGCCGATACCACTGCCTTTTATGCGGCGCAAACCGCCGGCGTGCTGGCGGAGTTGGGCATTAACCTGAATTTTGCCCCCTGCGTGGATGTGGACGTCAATCCCGAAAATCCCATCATCGGGCAAAAGGAGCGCAGTTTTTCCGCCGACCCCGGGAAGGTGGCGAAGCACGCCGGCATCTGGATAGCCGAACAGGCAAAGAAAAATATTATTTCCTGCCCGAAACATTTTCCCGGACACGGCAGTTCCATGAACGACACCCACGCCGGCAGCGCCGACGTAACCAGCACATGGAGCGAACAGGAACTGGTTCCCTACCGGCGATTGTTGGAAACCGGCGCCATTTCGTTAATTATGACCTCGCATGTTTTCAATGCCCATCTGGACGCCGATTATCCGGCGACGATGTCGAAGAAAATCCTCACCGGCCTGTTGCGCGGGCAACTGGGTTTCGACGGGGTGATTATCTCCGACGATTTGGCGATGGGCGCCATTGCCGACCTGTTTCCACTGGAAGTGGCTTTGGAAAAGGCAATCAATGCCGGCGTGGATATTCTTTGCCTTTCCAATAACGGCAGCGTTTACAAACCGCACATGACGCAAAATGTCATCGATACTATTTACGCTTTGGTAAAATCCGGTAAAATCACCCCGCAACGTATCGACGAGTCCTACCGGCGTATCCAGCAACTGAAACAAGCCCTATAAACTTGGAAGCCGCACCTGTAAAATTATCCACCGCTTACTGGGCGCCCATACAGTACTACGCAAAACTGGTTTCCACGCCTGCGGTTTTGTTGGAACAGCACGAGCATTATGTGAAACAAACCTATCGCAACCGCTGCCGGATTGCAGGAGCCAACGGCGTGCAGCAATTGACGGTTCCCGTCGTAAAACGGCATGGCGGGAAAATACCCATCCGCGAAGTACGCATCGACTATACCGAAGGCTGGCAACGCCAACATTGGCGGGCTATTGAAACGGCGTACCGCTCCTCCCCTTTCTTCGCCTACTATGCCGACGACATCCGCCCTTTCTACGAAAAAAAAGAAACTTTTTTATTTGACCTGAACGAAAAAATCCTGCGGAGCGCCTGTGAACTGACAGGTATAACAACGGCTATCGGCTACACGGCACAATTCTGCCCGCCGGCCGGGCATCCTGCCGACTGCCGCTACTCCATAACGCCCAAAATATCCTTTGCCCTTGATGAAAGTTTCCTCCCGCAAACGTACTACCAAGTCTTTGCCCGCCTCCATTCTTTCCTGCCGAACTTAAGCATCCTCGACTTGTTGTGTAACGAAGGGACAAACAGTTTGGAGAAGTTAAGGGGAAAGGGTGATGGGTGAAGAGTGATGGGTGATGGGTGATGGGTGAAGAGTGAATTGGCGCCAGCCACCCTTCACCTTTTACCCTTCCCCCTTCACTCAAAAAAAATTAAGAGCGCCGGCGAACCGGCACCCTTAATTCCACTCTTGGTTTTTTTGTGGTTTTTAGAATCTATACGAAATAGTCAGCATTATTTGATGCTTTAAATAATCGGTGGTTATTAACGGCGAGTTAGTATAAGTGTGGTACTCTTCCGAAGCCGTAGAATAGCGGTAGGCCGCGTCCACAGACGCAAAACCGAACCGGTAGCCTATACCGCCGGAACCGGCAATCACTCCTTTGAAACTGCTCGTCGGCGCACTCAGGTAGGCAAACCCGCCGCGAATAAAGAAATCTTTCATGCGTACTTCGCCGCCCACGCGGAAGTTCATAGCTACATTGGTGGCATCGGATAGCAGATAATCGTCAATCGCATGAAGGTTATCCGTAACAGCGGGCGTCATGTCGGAAAAATCGCCATCCAGTTTTATCAGGTTATTTGTTACCGCTTCCAAATCGCAGGAAAAAACAGCTACCGTATTCAGTGTATACGCTACGTTAAATGAAAAACTCCACGGCGTACGCAAGGTAAAATCGTAGTTGTCGTCGTCCAAAACGGTGGAAACGTTAATTCCTCCGTTCGTACGTACCGATAACGAATAAAACACCGGCGACTGTACCGCTATGCCGACCATCAAATTTTCCAGCGGCGTGTACAATAACCCCAGTCGTGCGCCAATGCCTCTCCCGTCTATAAAGGAAGCCGTTTCATATAATGTATTTTGTTCCGCATTATTAAACGACGCCGTTTCGTCATAGGCGTCCCGCCGTTCATACCGCAAATCGCTCAGCCCCGCCGAAACGCCCAGATATAATTTATCAAGGTAAGACGTTCCGAACGCCAAGGAATATTCTCCCGTGTGGCCTATCGCAGTAATACGTTGCTGTTGGCTCTGGAGGGCATAACCGGGTCGGATACCAAATACATTATTTACCCTATCGATAAAAAGTGCGGTGCGCGCCCATGCATCGTAGCCGGCATAATGCTCATTCGCTCTACCAATCATGTATTCCGTTAGCGATTCGTTAGACTGAGGCGTTCCCTGTATGCTGTAATACGCGTTGAAATTAGTGTGCAAATTGTAGCCGAACGACAGGTTGAAGCGGTTAAAATTCCCGTTGCTGTTATCGAAACTGTAAGCAATACTTGCGCCGTTTATCACAAAACTATTGCGGGAATCCGGCTCGCCGTTGGAATTGGTTTTATTTATATCCACTTCCGGCGTCAGCAAGACCTGCCCCATGCGGAACGTTCCCAATGCCGCCGGATTTACATTCACCGACGCATATTCGGAAGAAAGCGCTCCTACCGCTCCTCCCATGGCTACACCGCGCGAGGTACCGTAATTTGACCGTTGCGAAAATTTTACTATTTCATTCGCTGTTTGCGCAAACAATAATCCAGCGGCGTTTACAAACAATAGGGTGGTAAAAATTCTTTTCATAATTTTTATTTCATATTTTTCTTAAGTATACCGTAAGCTAATTTTGTGCGCAAATTTATGAAAAAATAATCAATAATAAAATTATTTTAACTTTTTTTAACGGTTTTTTCTTTTTAAAAACGGAAACCTACGGTTACCGCCAGTTTACTGATGAATATATTCAGGGACGTTTCGTAGGGGCTACCGTTGTAAAGCACATAATTTTCCTTTACACCGGGTGCAAACGAATAGGCTGCATCCACTGAAACGAACCGCCCGCGATAGCCGAAGCCTACCGAGCCTACTTGCGTATCCGCAAAATTTTTCCGGGCATTCTGGTACCAGGCGTAGCCGGCGCGGATAGCAAAATCATTTATCTTGTACTCCCCGCCGATGCGGATATTGGCTGTTGTCCGGTTATCATTTTGCAAACGTTCGTTCGCGTCCCTGTAAGCGCTTGTTACGCCGTTCTCGTTGGCCAGCCGCGTATGCCGGTAATTTACGCCCTCGTAATCGACGCTCAGCAATGCTACCGAGCCGAAAGTATAGGCAATGCCCATACCCCACCTCATGGGGGTGGTCAGCCGGTAGTCGTCATGCCCGTCTATGAATTCGTCGTATTTCGCCCCGCCCACATCCGACGTCATTCGTTCGTTCCAGGTATTCCGGAGGGACATCCAGGTAGGCGTATGGATATAAGCGCCCAGCCGCAGGCCGCCCACCGGGCGCACAATAGCGCCGAACTTTAAATTATAGCCCACGCCGCTGGTACGTATATTGGTTTCATGTCCCAGCCCACGATAGCCGGTGGTATCAAAGTCGGCATAATTGACGGCGGCTTCAAGGTATTCTTCGTAAAAATCATTCTGAACATCCTGCAAGCCGAAAGTCATGCCGAAATAGAACAGGTGCGACACATTCAGCCCGAAATTAAATACGTATTCTCCTACATACCCCGACTGGTCGCAATAGTACGACTGGTTTACATCGCCCATCTGGTAAATCTTGCTAAGGTCATCGGGGTCGGCAGCGTCGAAATTTTCCGTAGCGCCGATATAAGAACCGTCCCTGTTTTCTACATAAGAAATGAGCTTCGTTCTCATCGCTAACCATTCGGTATTGGTGGCGTCATTGTCGAATGTGTTGTGAGACACTCCGTCGTTGCTCAAACCCATAGCTAATGCTGCCGGGAGCGAAGTATTCCCCGTGCGCCCGCTGGCCGAAAAGCGTTGCGGATTATTTTGCAGTTTATTAAATCCTATGCCGAAATTAACTCCTACCACGCCGCTGGAATTGTGCGTATCAAAAGCCGATATCCAGCCGAAGTTTCCAAGTCCCGCGCGCGCTTTCGGCTCGGAGCTCTGATTATTCAAATAATTTCCCGAAGTAGAGAGAAACGCCAGTTCGGGCGTAAAGGAAAATTCCGAAGAACGGAACACCGCCACGCCGGCAGGGTTGATGCTTAACGTAGTGAAATCGCCGCCCAATGCAGCAAACGCGCCGCCCATTCCCTGAAAACGCGCCGTTCCTTCATAAATGTTTTGCGAAAAAAGAAGGGCTTCCGCAGTCGTCTGGGCTGCGGCAAAGACGGTGCTGAAAAGGCTAATCAATAATATGTATATATTCTTTTTCATAATGCTTTCTTTTTTTATTTAACGTAATGTGTAATTTATTAAACGTAATGTGTAAATATAATTTTCAATGTTCTATTTTCAATTATCAATTATCTTATCGCCTGCTGGAATTGCGGGAGCTGCCACCCGAACTTCCGGAGCTGCGCGAGCTGCCGCTTCCGGAACTTCCGGAGCTGCCCGAGCTGCCCGAACTGCGCGACGAGGAATTGCCGCTGCTCCGGTAGGAGGAAGAATTAGTGCTTTGGGAGGGGCTGGAAGAACGCGACACCGACCCGCTCCGGGACGAAGAGGAGCTTCTGCTGTTGCTTGCCGGCGGCGTGTAGCTGTTGGTATTCGATGACGAGCGGGTGCGGCTTTCATTGGCGCTTGCGGGCGTTTGGTAGTTGTTGCGCGTGGAGGTAGTGCTCCGGCTGCTTACGTTTCCGGAAGCGCTGCTGCGCGACGACGATGCGCCTGCATTATAGGTCGAGCGGCCGGAGGATTCGGGGCGCGTATAGGTTTGCACATTGCGCGTTGCCCGGCTGCGGCTGACGTTCGAGGAGGTCGGCGCAGGCGTCCTGCCTGTGGTGGCACGGGTTTCTGTGGTACGCGTAGTCCCTGCAGCCGCCGGCGAACGGCCGGTGGTGGCATCCCTGCTTACTACGGAGCGGGTGGAATTTACCGCGCTGCGGGTAGTGGAAGCATTGCTGCGGCTACTGCCCGCCACCTGCCGGGCTTGCGACGAGCGGGTGGAAGCCCTGCCGGTCGAGGCATTCCGCCCCTGCGGCGACCTCGAAGAAGAAACAAGGCTCGAGGAGGAACGCTCATAGCGGGAATTGGTGTGGTGCGCATAGTAGCGATGGTGATGGTTATGATGATAATAATACGGATGATAATGGTAGTAGTAGGGGTCGTAGTACCCATAATAATAGTAGGGGCGGTACCCGTAATCGTAATAGTAAGGGTTGTAATACCCCCATGTATAGTAGTAGGGGCTGTAATAACGCCACGGACGGTAATAATAGGGGTAGTACAACGAGCCGTAATACCAGGGGTCGTTATATTCCATGTTGATGGTTACGGTGTATCTCGGATCGTCGAACATCTTCAGGCGGCGTTCGTAGGAATCCTCGTTATCCGCAATGATATAGGTTTTGTCCGGCTCGGCTTCGATATATACCGAATTGGTATCGGTATTCACGTATACTACATCGTCGCTTGTGTTTTCAATCGTGCTGGTCGTAGCCGCCGGCGAGACCGCTGCAGCGTTGGTCTTCGTTTTCAACTGCTCCAATTCGGCATTGTAGGCCTGTATTTCTACTTTGTCCGACGGCGTGTAATAAATGTCGTCGTAAGCAGAGGCCGCCGGGCGGGTATTTCCGCAGCCGCTGGCAAATAACATCGCCGCTACTGCAACGAAGAGGATGGGGTTAAAGTTAATTGTTTTCATAATTTTTATCTCCTTTTCTTTACTTTTATCCTGCATGGTGCAAATTTCATGCCAACCTTGTTTTAATGGAGAATGGAGGGGGGGAGAATTAGTAGGCAGTTTTCAGTAGCAGTAGGCAGTCGCTGGCGCCTTTTTAGTTTCAGGTTTCAGGTTTAAAGTTTCAGGTTTAAGGCTGCTGGCGGTAGGGACGCACGGCCGCACGGCCGTGCGCCGTTTTTAATATATTCATTTACCATTTATTGGGGGCTTTCCCCCTTCCGTCCGGGGGGGTCTCCGCCGCGTTCGGGACATCCCCCGCTGCGTTCGGGACATCCCCCGCCGCGTTCGGGACATCCCCCGCTGCGTTCGGGACATCCCCCGCCGCGTTCGGGACATCCCCCGCCGCGTTCGGGACATCCCCCGCCGCGTTCGGGACATCCCCCGCTGCGTT